>CAIKKV010000235.1 GCA_903828035.1 uncultured bacterium | reverse complement strand
TTCACTTGCGACCTTCAATTACGCGGGTAATACTCGGGCGCCAAGATCGAGCTGACCGGTTCGGCCACGCTCCGTTATCCCGAAATCCTGGTGGATACCAACTCCAACGGCATCTGTGAGCTCGGCGAAACCTGGACCAACTCCTACGCCGTCCAAACCTTCACGAATCCGCTCTCCCAGAGCGCATTCAACACGTATAAAACGTCCATGACCACGAACATGGCCAAGGTCTACAACAACGGGGTTTACGATTACGGGGAAGCCTACGTCGACACGATCGGGAACGGCGTCTACGATGAAGGGGAGCCCTATGTCGATGCCAACGGGAACAATATCCGCGACGGCGCGGACTCGTATATCGACAAGAACTCAAACGGCGTCTACAATGCCGGCATCGATACGGTGGTGGACAACGGAAATGGAGTCTATAACGCTGGCGAGGAATGGACAGAGGACTCGGCTCACACCCAGCGCATCAATGGCAAGTACGATCCAGCGGGAGGGTACTACTTGTACAGCAGCGGAACATGGACCTGGAAAACAACCTATAAGTCCGGCAAGAAGACTATTTCCTGCGCCACCTGGCCGGCCGAAACATTCGAGGACGTGGGCGACGGCGTCTACTCGGCCGGAGAAGCCTACACGGACCAGAACGGCGTCTATGACGTCGGCGAGCAGTTCGTGGACGACCGCAACTCCATGTACGATTACGGCACCCAGGCCACGGGGAGCATCACGGGCATGCCCTCTCCCGGGCCCGGCCAGAGAATCGCCCTCGGGGGAGACGGCGCCATCCGGCCGCCCGACCTGACCAACATGTATTACAATCTGAACCGCAACGGCACGGCGCCTTCGGGAGCCCTGTCGCGCTGGGGCAACGACGTCCTCGTCTCCTCCAACGATTACGGAACGGCCAAGGCCATCGTGGACCTCACCAAGCCCGAGCATATCTTTGTGCGAAATCCGCCCACCAGCGGCTCCACCACCAGCGGTGGCAAGACGATCCAGGGCCGCTCTTACACGTTCGTCACCAACTCGACCGGGAGACGGCTGGACGACTACTTCCTGGAAGATCCCACCGACTCGACCTACAACAGCTATGACACGTCCAAGGAAATCGACGGCACGGTCAACACGGCGCCCATGTACCTGAATGTCACCGCCGACGGCAACAACAAGCTCTACTACGTGGATGGAAACGTCTACCTCCACAACCCCGCCGCCTACAGCATGCGCTTCAAACAGCCGGGAACGCGGATCACGATCGTCGCCAGCGGCAACATCACCCTCTCGGACGAGTTCTACTACAACGCCGCGTATGCCTCCGGACTGGTCCGCACCAACATGAACAGCACGATCGTCAACAATCCCTCCGACATCCTGTGCCTCATCGCGCTGAAAAATCCGTCTTTCCCCACAAACACCGGCAACATCTACATCGGCGATGCGCAGTTCGGCACCGGGGGGAGCATCCACGCCCTGCTGTATGCGGAAAACGACTTCGTGGACAACAACCTGAACACCGTCGACCAGTCGTTCATCAGCATCTATGGCAACATGACCGCGGGCAACCAGATCCGGCTGAACCGGACAGTCGCCACCGGCCAATACCGGACGCGCCTGGACGTGACCCTCGACGAACGCGTCCGGGAAGGCACGGTCATCGTACCCGGCCTTCCCCACCCGGTGGGCTCTGATCGTCCGCTCCCGCCCCGGGAAACGGCCTGGCAACGGATCCCCGGAACCTGGAGCTCCTTCTCCTACCTCAAATGAAAACACACACCCCTTCCACCCACGTCCGCCTTCTCCTCGCCCTTCTGACGCTCGGAGGCGCCCTCGTCGCCCGGGGGCAGCTGGGATCTTCCTCCGACGAACTGCTTAAACGCTACGGGCCCCCGACTCTGATCGGAACCAATGAAACGGGGGTCCAGACGGTTCAGTACCGCAAGGACAACTTTGACATCACGGCCTTTGGCCGCGCCGGCATGGCGCTTCGGGTGATCTATCGGAAAAAGGATATGAATGACCAGGACAGCCAGCGGCTGCTTGAATTGAACCGGGGCGGGGCCGCCTGGGCGCCCGGGGCGGGGCCCGGCAATTCCGATTCTTCCTCCACCGCCTGGATCCGCTCGGACGACCTGGCCATGGCGGTCCGGAAGGGAGATGAGTTCACCGTGACCGCGGCTGAGTGGAACCGCTCGCCGCCAGAGGAGCAAAAAACGGATCCCCTTCTCGCCGCCGTTTCCAATGCCCCCGTCATTTCCGCGCCCACGCCCCCGCCTCTGCCCGCCACTCCGCGCCCGCCCAAGCCCGGAAAACCCGCCACGCGCCCCCAGCCCGGCGACAGCAGGGCCGCGGCCTGCGAAATCCTCGGCCCTCCGCGGGGCGGGATTCTTTCCGGATCCAAGGAAATCCTGCAATATCCCTGGGGCCAAGTTTACCTTGAACAGGGAAAAGTGGTCACGATCGACTGAGTCGTTTCCAACTGGCGCTTCCGGGTTTATGGGGGGATTATTCATTGAATGAAATACCTGTCAGGCCTATTTTTCTTCGACCTCACAGCGTCTTTGCCGTCATCCCGAGCGTAGTCGAGGGATCTCGTCCTTACCGGCTAAACCCGGAGATCCCTCGACTCCGGCCCGAAGCGGGCCTCCGCTCGGGATGACAGAATAAGATCAATAAAATTAAGGAAATTTGCTTTTGGCGAAACTGGCGCCAAGATACGTAAATATATGGCGCTTCAGGGTTTATGGGGGATTATTCATTGAATGAAATACCT
>CAIKKV010000234.1 GCA_903828035.1 uncultured bacterium | reverse complement strand
TTCCCGCGCATCTCCGGCATCGGCGCCTACACGCGCGAGCTGCTCCGCTGCCTGGCGCGGCTCGACTCCGGAAACCGCTACCTTGTCCTTTTCGACCGTACCGATATAAGGGACAGAACGGCGCGCGAGGCCGGCCTGCCCGGCCGCGCGGACATGGAGCTGCGCGTGATCCCCTGGGGCGTCTTCTCGCCCCGGAGCCAGCTGGCGCTGCCGGGCCTGCTCCGGCGGGAGCAAATCGACGTCTTCCACTCGCCCAACTACATGATTCCCTTCGCCGCCTTTCCCCGCGGCCGCGCGGGCCGCACGCGGGCGGTCGTCAACATCCACGATGTGATCCCGCTGCTGTTCCCCCACCATGCCCCGCGCTCGCTCAAGTCGCGCCTGTTCTTCCTCTACCGCGCGCTCATGAACGAGGTGGCCCGGCGGGCCGACCTCATCGTCACCGGCACGGATGCCTCCCGCGCCGACTGCCTCCGCATGCTTCCCATCCCGCCGGAGCGCGCCAGCCACGTGATCACCGTGCCCGACGGCGTCTCCGCCCGCTTCACGCCGCCGCCGGGCGGGCTCCTCCCGCGCAAGGACCCGGCCGATACCGCCACCGGGCGCTCCTGCCTGTATGTCGGCCGGGCGGATCCCTATAAGAATCTCGACGGCCTCATCCGCGCGTTTGCCAAGGCTCGCGCCGCCCTGCCCTTCCCCCTGCGGCTCGTCATCGCCGGCCCCCGCGACGACCGCTATCCCGAGGCGCCCGCCCTGGCGCGGGAGCTGGGCGTGGCGGACCAGGTCGTCTGGACCGGCTACCTGTCGGACGAGGAGCTGATCCGCCACTACCGCGAGGCCGACCTGCTGGCGCTTCCGTCGCGGTACGAGGGCTTCGGCCTCCCGGTGATCGAGGCGATGGCCTGCGGCACGCCGGTCCTTTGCAGCACCGCCTCGGCGCTGCGGGAAATCGCGGGCGGCGCCGCCGTGCTGGCCGATCCCGACGATATCGACGGCCTGGCCCGCGGCATGGGGGATCTGCTGCTGAAGCCGGAGCTGGCCCGCCGGCTCGTCCAGGCCGGCTTCGCCCGCGCCGCCGCCTTCAGCTGGGAGCAGACCGCCGCCCGGACCCTGGATGTCTACAAACAAGCCGCCGCCCTTCCCGATCAACCATGACAAACACGCCTTCCCCCTATCCTGACGACTGGAAATCCCTGCGGACCGTCCTGGGTCACGACTGGCTGACCGGCATGCGCGGCGGCGAGCGCGTCCTCGAGCTGCTGTGCGACGGCTTTCCCGGCGCCCCGGTCCTGACCCTCCTGCACCATGCGGAAGCCATCTCGGAGCGCATCAACCGCCATCCGGTCCAGACCTCCTGCCTGCAGCGGATTCCGGGCATTCACCGCCACTACCGCCACCTGCTCCCCCTCTTTCCGCTGGCCGTGCGCACGCTCCACACGCCCCCCGCGGACCTGCTTATCACCAGCAGCCATTGCGTCATCAAGGGCCTGAAACGGCCCGCCGGCGGACGCCACCTCTGCTACTGCTTCACGCCCATGCGCTATGCCTGGCTCTTTTTCGACCTCTATTTCGGCGGCGTGGCCCGCCGCGCCGCCGCGGCCCCCCTGCTCGCCCTGCTGCGCGCCTGGGACCGCCGCGCCAACGCCGGCGTCGATCATTTCGTGGGCATCAGCCGCCACGTGCAGGAGCGGATCCAGCGCTTCTACGGGCGGCCGTCGGACCTGGTCTACCCCCCGGTCAACACGCAGCAGTGGACCCCGGACGGGAAGCCCCCGGGCGATTTCGACCTGATCGTCTCCGCCCTCGTTCCGTATAAGCGGATCGATATCGCCGTCCGGGCCTACTCGCGCACGGGGCGGAAACTGAAGATCGTGGGAATCGGCGGCGAAGCCGGCCGGCTGAAAGCCCTGGCGGGGCCGTCGGTGGAGCTCCTCGGCCGCCTGCCCGACGCCGACATCCTGGAGCTCTACCGCCGCTGCCGGGCGCTCGTGTTTCCCGGCGAAGAGGATTTCGGCATCGTGCCCGTGGAAGCCCAGGCCTGCGGCCGGCCGGTCATCGCCCTGGCCCGCGGCGGCGCCACGGAGACCATCCGGGACGGCGTGAGCGGAGTACTATTTAAGGAACAGACCGAAGCCTCCCTGCTTGAGGCCGTGGAAAAAGCCGGCGAACTGTCCTGGAATCCGGAGGCGATCCGCGCCCAGGCCGAGAACTTCTCGGAGGCCCGCTTCATCGCCGGAATGGCCGGGTCCATCCGCCGGTGCCTCGCGCCTCCGTCATCGCCGCCATAAATACTTGTGCCCCGGGGGTTATCACGCTAGCATTTCAAGGCATTTCGAAGTCCTACCGTGTTTGAACGCTGAAGCCCGGTACTAAAGCGAGGGGATCATGAGCGAACAGCTGCAACATCTGATCGAGCGCATCCGCACCGAGGGCGTCGGCAAGGCCGATGAGGAAGCGCGGGCGATCCTGGAGAAGGCGCGTGCGGAAGCGGCCCGCGTGGAGCGCGACGCACACACCCGCGCCGCGGAAATCACCAATAAAGCCCAAGCCGATGCCGCCGCCGCCGAAGAGCGCGGCCGCAAGTCACTCGAGCAGGCGGCCCGCGACACGATCCTCACCGTCTCCCAGACGCTGGAGGCGCTGTTCGACAAGCTGTTCCGCCGCCAGGTCGAAAACACGCTGACCCACGAAGCCTTCCAGTCCATCCTGCGCGACGTGATC
>CAIKKV010000233.1 GCA_903828035.1 uncultured bacterium | reverse complement strand
GGGATTATATTCTGGTTGTGGAGGGTTCTGTGCCTGCCGCCATGCCCAAGGCTTGTTCCATTGGAGAAGAGCTGTTTACTAAACAATTGATCCGTGCGGCAGCCAAAGCCAAAGCTGTCATTGCGGCGGGAACGTGTGCCTGTTTTGGAGGTATTCCAGCCGCTCAGGGCAATCCCACAGGGGCTATGAGCATCCCGCAATACCTGGCCGATCAATCCATTTCAGCCCCCCTGATTCGAATTCCGGGATGCCCCTCTCACCCGGACTGGCTCGTGGGGACAATCGCGCACGTCCTGAAATTCGGCATTCCTCCCCTGGATGGCTTGCAGAGGCCAAAAGTCTTTTTTTCCCGCAAAGTGCATGATCAATGCCCCCGGTTTGCGGATTATGAGCGGGAACGTTTTGCCAGCTCGTTCAACGGTGAAGGCTGTCTTTTTAAACTAGGTTGCACCGGGCCGCTGACGGACGCGGATTGCCCGCTGCGTTTTTGGAATTCAGGGTCCAGTTTCTGTGTCAAGGCGGGCGGGCCCTGCATCGGTTGTGCCTCCCCCCATTTTGCGGCTCGCACCGATTTTCCGCTTTTCACAAAAATAGCCGCTAGACTGGAGGTGAAGTCATGAAACTGCATACCAAGCTGACTTTATCGTTGTTATCGGTGGTGTTGATTGTTTTTTCCCTGACCCAGTGGTATCAATATTACCAAAGCCAGTCGGCCATGAAACTGATGGCGGGTGATTTTAACGCTTCCTTTCTGGATAGAGAATGGAAAAATGCGGAAAACATTCAGCTTTCAGCTCAATATTCCGTCAGCGGATCGCTTGAGCGCGGCGAAATGGAAAAATTCAGCCGCCTGCTGGCCGCTCAAAGCCAAATCAAAGGACTGCTGGATTTTTCGTTGTTCAACGACAAAGGCATCGCCTCCCAATCATCGCTACCATCAGCAATCGGCAAACCACTTCCACAGGAATTAAAGGCAGCATTGCTGAGCCAGCCCATGAAAATAAGCAGACGCACTCCGGAAGCCTTCGAGATTTATCAGCCTCAATTGGTTAAAGCCGATTGTATTCGATGTCATACCGGATGGACTGAAAATAAAGTATGCGGGGTGCTTGGTTTTCGCTTTTCAACAGGCGGAATCAATCAAATGGAACGTCAATCGGCGGTCTCGCTGTCCACAGCACGGAAAACCGCCTTGAGCAACGCACTGGTATCCTCACTGATGCTAGTTTTGGTCTTTACATTATTAGCCCATGTATTGTTGCGTTCCTTGGTAGAGAGACCGCTCCAGGCAACCATGGACAAATTGGACGCCGCCTCCAATGAAATTTGCGCTGCTTCCCGACATATCTCCGATTCCAGCCATTCCCTGGCCGAAGGGGCCAGTGAACAGGCGGCTTCGCTGGAAGAAACCAGCTCTTCACTGGAGGAAATGTCCAGCATGACCAAACGCAACGCGGAGAGCGCCAATAAAGTAAAAAGTCTTGGTTCCCAGGCATGCATGGCAGGAGATACCGCGTTGCATGACATGGAGGAAATGCGGCTGGCTATGGATGCCATAAAAACTTCCAGTAATGACATTTCCAAAATAATCAAAACCATCGAGGAAATCGCCTTTCAAACCAACATTCTGGCATTAAATGCCGCAGTGGAAGCAGCCCGTGCCGGAGAGGCCGGAGCCGGATTTAGCGTTGTGGCGAATGAAGTTCGAAATCTTTCAATGCAAAGTGCGCAGGCGGCCAAGGAAACAGCTCTGAAAATCGAGCAGGCCATTCACCGCACAACTCACGGTGGCGAAATCTGCTCCAAGGTGGCCAGAGGATTGCAGGATATTGCCGTCAAGTCCCACGATGTGGATGCACTGGCAGCGGAAGTAGCCACAGCTTCCCAGGAACAAAGTCAAGGAATCGAACAGGTTAATTCGGCTGTGAGTCAAATGGACAAAGTGACCCAAAACACCGCAGCCAGCGCGGAGAAAAGTGCCAGTGCATCCGAAGAACTTAACGCCCAGGCCGAAAATCTCAAGGAAGCCGTCCACAGTTTGTTAACCTTGATTCAGGGCGACAAAAAGAGTCCGGAGCTATCGTAGCTTCGTCCATCCCGCAGCCGGTGTCGGCCACCGAAAGACAAACATATTGCCCTGGTGGGACCGTGATGTTTCCATGGAATCGTTCCTCAAATATTTGGATGCGTTCGATATCAATCGTGAGACTTCCACCATTTGGCATGGCATGGCATGACGGGCATTTACCGACAGGTTCATGATCACCTGTTCGATCATCACGGCATCTGCTTCCACGGCAGTTAAGTCATCTCGACCGTTGAATGACCATGAAATGCGACCTCATCCTAAAAGAGAAACTCCCGATCCGTTGGCCGGACCGGGAGCAGGATGCTCTCGCATTCCACGGGCGCTCGAACGCTCGAGTTGCG
>CAIKKV010000232.1 GCA_903828035.1 uncultured bacterium | reverse complement strand
CGATGATCGGGCGGACCTTCGAGCGCCAGATCCCCGGCGCGCCCGGCACCTACCGCATCGTGCTGGCTGGCACGCCCGACCACGTGGTCACGGTCTCGATCAGCCCCGACCGCCCGGTGGGCATGGCGGGCCATCCGCCCTTCCTGGCCGGCTCCGGCAGCGAACCGACCGTCCGCTACGCCTACATGCCCCCGGGTGCGGACGGCGTTTTCTTCGCCGTGGCCGAGCCCGACCTGCCCGCCACGCGCCATTTCAGGCTGACCGGGCCCGACGGCACGGTCCGCTTCGACGGCATGGCCACGGGCGCCTATGCGACCGTCGCATTCCCCGCTTCGAACGAGGTCGGCAAACTCTACAAGCTGGAGGTCGGCGGCGGATCAAACGACTACTGGGTCAACCTGGCCTTCAGTTACCCGCGCAAGGACGAGCAGTGGAAGGATTACGTGGGCATGGGCTCGCAGGCCGTCCTGTGCGAAACGCCCGAAGTCGCGCGGGCGCTCAAGGGCGGCGTGACCGAGATCGAGGGCAGGCCCTACTGGCACCCGTTCCAGATCCGCTTCCTGAACTGGCTGGCCGCGCACCCGCTCGACGGCAGCGACTCCGAAAAGGCGCTGCGCACGGAGCTGGAAACGCTCTTCAAGGGGTTCCGCCTGCTGGAGACCAGCGATGGCCGCGGCGGCCCGGCGTGGCACAACTGGGCCTATTCGATGGGGTACTACGGGTTCCGCGTCTTCCGCCCCGGCTGGCTGCTCCTGCCGCGCAAGGACGTGCCGGACGACCTGAAGGCCATCATCCGGGAAGGGTTGATCATGGCGGGCGACCGGCTCAGCTTCGCGGTGGGCATGGAGCGGGTCAACGGGAACTCCTTCTCCCAGATCAACGTGGCGCTCTGGTACTGCCATCGCGCCACGGGGGACGCCCTGCAGAAGGAGCGCTTCGAGGTGTTCTGGGACCGCTGGCTGCACGAGGGCTGGGGCCCCGGCGTCGGCATCAGCAAGTCGGGCGACTCTCAGGAGCACTTCGCGCACGACGCGCACTACGGCTCGTACCTGATGGACAACTGGCTCGGCCGCGAGTGGGTGAAAAACGGGATCCTGCCCGACGCCCAGGACGATCCGCGGTTCGAGCAGGTTGTGGAGCGCTATCGCGAGCTGTATACCTACCTCTACTGCCGCGAGACCAATGGCTTACCCGTGGCCGCGAACCCGTGGTCGGCGCGCACGCACAGCTCCGCGCATGGAAACGCGAAAAACTGGGAATTCGGTGGCCACGCGTGGAAGGGCCTGCCGGGCCCCGACTTCACGGTCAGCGTGAACGGGGGCGATGAGTGGTTCGCGGCGCGGCGCAAGGGCTACTACGCCCTCACCTTCCACGGCCGTCTGGCGCCCGCATGGATGTGCGACGCGTTCGAGGGGCAGCTCGGGTTCGGCGGCGGCACGCTCTGCCAGCTGACGGTGCCGGGCAAGGGCCCGGTCCTGGCCGGCACGCTTCCCGCCTCATACGGAAAGGGCATGCATCTCTCCAACTGGCGCACGTTCCACATCCACTCGCTGGTTGGCGAGCTGTGGGACGGGCGCCCGTTTGTGTCGGCCGTGAGCGAGCATGATGACGCGAAGCTGAACGGCACCACGGTGACCAGCTCGGGCGAGGTGCGCAACGGCCGCGT
>CAIKKV010000231.1 GCA_903828035.1 uncultured bacterium | reverse complement strand
TGGGGCGGAGTGTTTCATGGTTACTTCGCGGCGGTGGGGTCGATTTCGGGGAGCAGTTCCTTTTCGCCCTTGGGGGCGGCGCGATCTTTCGAGCGTAGAACCGCGGGCTCGATGACGAGCGTGTTGGGCGTTTTTTCGATGGCGACCATCCGGCCATTGGCCGTCACGCAATCACCCGTGGCCACGGTGGCGGCCACCTGGCGGGAGACGCCGCCCTGCGCGTGGAGGATCACGGTGAAGTCGGAGGAGGGCTCCACGGCGGTGTAGACGGGCAGGCCGCCGGGGACGGCGTTGGAGTCGATGCGCACGACCTTGAGGAAGCGGAAGGTGAGGAGGCGGCTGTCGTATTCCTGGCGGAGGGCTTTTTTGCCGGCGGCGTCGGCCCGGGAGTAGGCCAGGGCGAACTCATTGCCGTTGCGGACGGCTTCGGCGGCGGCCGAAACGGCCAGCACGGCGCCCATGAGAATGAAAATGGGAGCGAGCTTCATATCAGCACCTCTTCTCCTGATATCATGACATGGGAAAGGGGGTACGGCAATTCTTATATAAGCCAAAAAGACCCGTTGGAAAAAGCTTCACCATGAAGAACATGAAGGGCATGAAGCGGATCGTTGAAATGGAGCCGGCGGTTCCCCGCCGTAGCCAAACACATAGGGTAGCCTTGCCGTTTTTGTGGGAGCGCCACACCGTGGCGCGATGAACCCTTTGTTTTTTCAACTACGAAATACACGAAACCGGATAAGAGAAAGATGGGCGGGGCCGCCCCGCTGAAGAAAGAGTTCACACGAAGCCACGAAGACACGGAGAAGAGATTGTTTCAGGGCGGCGAGCCTGCCCTGAGTGAATCGAAGGGTCCCTTCGCCGCCGTCACGCTGGTTTTGAACCACGGACAACATGAACCACACGGAAAAGAGAAGAGGCTACGGATCAACACGGAGCTCGCTGACTCGATCCGGGACGCTATAGGGCGCGAAGCGTGTAGCGCCGCACTGCGTGCGGCGGCTTTGTTTGTGAGGCCCGCCAGCCAGGTTACGCAAGGGCACCTGTGTGGGCGCATTATCTTTCTTGTTTGGACTGCGGTGGCTTGACACCGCTTTTCCCAGGCCCGGCCCGCCCTGAGTTTACCGAAGGGCTTGACGGGCCAATCGCCATGACTCCCGGCGCGTCAAGCCGCGCCGTCCCAAGGCGGCGTCAAGCCGCCGCACTCCAAATTCCCGCCGTCATCAGGCGGCCCGAAGCATCCTTTTTCCATCCCTGACGCCAGTGCTGAGGATCGGCGAGTTTGCGAACCGTATCGGCACTTGGTTCGCCTTTTCCGGCAACATCGCCAGAATAGCCCCTCTACAGTTCTTTCCGCATCACCACTTTATCATCGAGCCGTGCCACTTCGACGAACCCAGCTCTTTCAAACAGTCGAATTGGCCCGTTGTAGTCGTAATGGACACGATCTCTCTGCACCTGGGCATATCCCTCAACGGCCGCATAGGCATGCGCTCTTGCATCGGAAAACACGCGTTCCAGCAACGCCGTCGCCACGCCCATACCGCGGTATTCCGGTGCTATCGCAAAACAAACAACCGACACAGTCTTGCCGCAGGCGTTTTGGCGGGCCGCATCGGGAATCCAGCTTACATAATCGTCCATGCTCCCGGCGTTGCACCATGCGATCGACTGGTCATCGTCAACGGCTAGATAACCGTGAATCCGGCCTTCGGCCAGCAATCTTACGGGCGCTTCAGGGTTTATGGGGGGATTATTCATTGAATGAAATACCTGTCAGGCATATTTTTCTTCGATTTCACAGCGCC
>CAIKKV010000230.1 GCA_903828035.1 uncultured bacterium | reverse complement strand
GACGTCCTTGCCCACGAACGTCGCGGGATCCACGCCACCCTTGCGGGCCGCGGGCAGCGCCACCTGGATGCCATCCGCCACGATGTCGAGGGCGATCACCGTCTGCTTGACCTCGGTGCCGTCCTTGTTCTTGCGGACCTTCTCCTGCTGAATCACCTTGCCGACGAGTTCCAGGTCCTGGGCGGGGGGCAACGCCTTCTTCACCACGGGGGCGGGAGGAGTCGCCGGGGCAGCTGCGGCCGGGGCAGCTGCGGCCGGGGCCGCCTCTTCCGCGTGGACCACCATCGCCATCGCCATCATCGCCGCCGCCATCATCGCTACTGTCTTCTTCATTCCTCGTATCTCCTTTTCTGTGGGTTCTATGCGTTCTATGCGTTAATCAATCGGAAAACGGGCCGTCAACGCCAGGGCCTCGAGCCGCAGGGCGGCCAGGGCCTGATCGTCCTGCGCATGGCGCAGGCCTTCCACAATCAGATGGGCAATGCCCTCCATCTCGGCTTCCTTCATGCCGCGCGTCGTGACCGCGGCCGCGCCGAGGCGGATGCCGGATGTCTGGAAGGGGCTCCGGGTGTCGAAGGGAATGGCGTTCTTGTTGCACGTCACGCCGCCCTTTTCGAGGGCATTGGCCGCATCCTTGCCGGAAATCCCCAGGCTGTTCAAATCCACCAGCAGCAGGTGATTGTCCGTGCCGCCCGAGACGATCCGGAGCCCGGCCGCGGCCAGACGCTCCGCCATCACCCGGGTATTGGCCAGGACCTGCGCAATATAGGCCTTGAACGCCGGCTGGGCCGCCTCGTGGAAGCAAACGGCCTTGGCCGCCACCGCATGCATCAGGGGGCCGCCCTGGATGCCCGGAAACACCTGCTTGTCGATGTCGGCCGCATACTTCTCCCGGCAGAGAATCAGTCCGCTGCGGGGCCCCCGGAGCGTCTTATGCGTGGTGCTGGTCACGATATCGCAGTACGGCATGGGGTTGGGATGGGCGCCGCCGGCCACCAGCCCGGCGATATGCGCCATATCGACCATCAGCAGGGCGCCAACCGAATCGGCAATGGCGCGCAGGCGGGGGAAATCAAGCACGCGCGGATAGGCGCTGGCGCCCGCCACGAGCAGCTTCGGCTTCTTTTCCTTCGCCAGCTTCTCGACCTCGTCATAGTCGATCAGCTCGGTCTTCGGTCTAACGCCGTAGTGGCTCACCCGGAACAGGCGGCCTGAAAAATTGACGGCGCTGCCGTGCGTCAGATGGCCGCCCTGGTCCAGGCGCATGGCCAGGATGGCATCGCCCGGCTGGAGCAGGGCGAAATAGACCGCCATGTTCGCGCCGCTGCCGCTGTGCGGCTGGACGTTGGCATGCTCGGCGCCGAAGAGAGCCTTGGCCCGCTCGATCGCCAGCTTCTCGACTTCGTCCACCCAGCGGCAGCCGTTGTACCAGCGCTTGCCCGGATAGCCCTCGGCATATTTGTTCGTCAGCAGGGAGCCCTGCGCCTCGCGCACGGCCCGGCTGCTGTAGTTCTCCGAGGCGATCAGGTCGATCGTCTCCGCCTGGCGGGTCCGCTCGGCATCCATCAGGACGTACAAGTCGGGATCGACGCTCGCGATCTCCAGCGGATCCGTCACGCCCGAGCCGCCCATTTTAACAAGCCGGCGGTGATGCCGCTCGGCCATATCGGGCTTGGCTTTCAGCCAGGCGTCCAAAATGGCGTCCGCCTGCTCCTGGGGGGTGTACTTCTGCGCCAGGACGAGGACGTTGGCGTCGTTGTGGGAGCGGGTCATGGCCGCCATCTCGGCCGTCATGCACAGCGCCGCCCGCACGTGCGGATACTTGTTGGCCGCCATGATCATGCCCTGGCCGGTCGTGCAGACCAGCAGGCCCTGGCCGGCGAGGCCCGTGGTCACCGCGGCGGCCACCTTGTTGGCGAAGTCGGTATAATCGCACGAGGCGGTATCCGAGCAGCCGAAGTCCTCGACTTCGATCCCGCGCGCCCGGAGCATCCCCTTCAGGTGCTCTTTCAGCTCAAAGCCGCCGTGGTCGGCGCCTATTGCCCATTTCATGGCTATCCCTTTCCGCCCGACCGATCCGATCGCTCGAGCTCATGCACGGCTAAAACCAGTTCCGGGAATGCCGCTTCGATCTCTTCCAGAATCCGCACGTATTCCCCGGAAGACTCGCCAAACGGGTCTTCCACATCCCCGCCTCCGGACCGACTGTCAAACTCCTTGAGCAGTCGCACCTTGGGCGCGGCGTCCGGAAAGCGCCTCAGGACGGTCATCCGGTGAAATTGCGTCATTACCACAATCAGTCCGGCTTCGTCAACCAGTTCCCGAGTCAGCCTCGAGCTCAGGTGCGCGGCGCCGTCGATTCCTCGCCTGGCCAGCAGGCGGATCGCCAGCGATGAGGCCGGAAAGCCGTCCACCGCCTCGGTTCCGGCCGAGGCGGTCCGCCACCCGATTCCCGACTGGCGCAGCCGCTCCCGGAAGCTGTACTCCGCCATCATGCTGCGGCAGGTGTTGCCCGTGCAGACGAACAGGATCACGGGCGGCTGGGCCAGGTCGCCCTCCGGAATCGCGCCGGCCCGCAGGATCTGGAACGCTCCGCCGGCCAGGCGCACCACGCTGGAGGCGGTTCCAATCCGGCAGGGGCCGGCATCCAGGGCCAGCGCGACGCCGTGCCCCAGCGCCGCGACCGCCTCGGCCGCGGTCGTGGCGGCCGGCTCGCCGCTCCGGTTGGCGCTCGTCACGCGCAGCGGGGTGCCGGCCTTTTCAAGAATGGCGCGCATGACGGCATGATCGGGCACGCGGAAGCCCTCCTCGCCGCCGGGCGTCTCCAGCACCAGGGTCAGGGGCCCCGGCCAGTACCGGGCCGCCAGCCGGCGCGCCCGCGCGCCCATCACGGCGCCGGAAGCCAGCACCTGGCCGGCGCTCGCCGCCATCAGCGGCAGGGGCTTGCCCTCGTCGCGCCCCTTCAACTCATAAATCCGGCGCTCAATGCCAGGAACGCGGGGATCCCCCGCGAGCCCGTAAACCGTTTCCGTGGGGACGAGAATCAGGCCGCCCGCTGCCAGCGCGCGAACCGCTTTCTCGATGACGCCGGGATCCGGGCGGTGCGGGTTAACGGGGATCGGCTGCAGCAACGGGGGCATGCGTTTTCTCCGGAAGGATGGCGAGCGCTTTCAGGCCGAGCAACAGGTCCACCGCCCGGGCCAGCCCCGGATCGGAGCGGACGCGCGAAAACAATTCGAGATGCCGCCGCGCCAGCGCGTCCAGCGGCTTGCCCGTGCGGGAGGTCAGGTTGGTCCGGAACTCGGGCCGGGCCGGCGCGTCCGCCGGAACGCGCACGTGCGGGGCGATCCCCGTGCCGGCCCACGTGGAGCCGTCGGGCCGGACAAAGCGGCCCGTGGCCATGAACGCATACCCGGCGCCGGCCAGGGCGGCGAGCTCGCGCCGGGCGGGATCGCCCTTCGTCGCGGCCCCCACCAGCATGACGCCCCGGTTGCGGGCCAGCACGGCGGCCAGCAGCTCGGCCGCGCCGGTTGTCCGGGAGTCGGTCAGCATCAATACGGGGACAGCGGCGGCGGGGGCCGGAGGCGCGGCGTGCAGCTCCAGGTCTTCGCCGGCGGCATCCTGGACCGCGTACAGAAAGGTGTCGGGGGCGGCGAAGGGGGCGGCCATGGCATCCACCGCCGTCACGTTGGTCCCGCCCGCGCCGCGGCAGTCGAGTATGAAGCCGCCTCCCAGGGAGGCGGCCCGGGCCAGGCCGGTGGCGGTCAGGGCGGCCACGGAGTCGTTGATCCCGGCGGCCTTCAGCAGGACAATCCCCTCGCCCAGGTCCTGCAGCGCCGGGGGGTTGGTGGCGGAGCCCGCCTGGGCCGCCTCGAACGCGGCCGCGCCGGCCTCGTCGAAAAACAGGGCGCCCGGATCGGCCAGCCGCACCACCGCCTCGGTCGCCACGCGGGTGGCGGCCCGGGGCTCCACCGGCACGCCGCGGGCCTTCAGCACCGCAAAGATATCGGCGGCCGGATCCAGCGGGGCGGCCTGGCAGAGGACGGCTAGCAGCAGGGTCATCATCCCGGGCGGGCCGCGTTCAACTCCGCCTGGAGCTTCTCGTTGGCGGCCGCCACCTTGTCGGCGAGGCTCTTCTTGTGCAGCACCAGCCGCTGCGCCAGCGCGGGGTTGGCCAGCGCCAGGATCTGGACGGCGAGAATGGCGGCGTTCACCGCGCCGGCGTTGCCCAGCGCCACGGTGCCAACCGGGATGCCGGCCGGCATCTGCACCGTCGCGAGCAGCGCGTCGAGCCCGTCCATGGCGCCGCCCTTGACCGGAACGCCGATGACGGGCAGCGTGGTGTGCGCGGCCAGGACGCCGGCCAGGTGGGCCGCGCCGCCGGCGGCGGCGATGATCACCTTGAGCCCGCGCGCCTGCGCCTCGCTGGAATAGGAGCTGGCCGTGGCGGGCGAGCGGTGCGCCGAAATCACGCGCACCTCATAGCCCACGCCGAAGGAGTCCAGCGTCGAGGCCGTCTGCTTGATCAGGGGCCAGTCGGAATCGCTGCCCATCACCACGCCCACGTCGATTGCTTTTGCCTTGTCCATGAAGCCTCCGTCGGAAGGTTGACTGTTAAAGACCCCGCTTCAGGGCCCGGGCCGCGATATCGCGCCGGACCTGCATGCCGTCGAACGTGATGCGGTCCACGGCCTCGTACACCTGCCGCACGGCGGCGGACATCGTGGGGCCAAGCGCCGTGATGCCCAGCACGCGCCCGCCGGAGGTGACGGCCTGGCCGTCCTTCAGCGTCGTGCCGGCGTGAAAGACGATGACGTCGTCCAGGGCGGCGGCCGCGGCAAGGCCGCGGATGACGCCCCCCTTGGGATAGGCGCCGGGATAGCCGGCGGCGGCGGCGACCACGGAGACGCAGGCGGCGGGCTTCCAGGCCACGTGCGACTCCCGCAGCGTGCCATCCACGCAGGCTTCCAGCGCGGGAAGCAGGTCGGAGGCGAGCCGGGGCAGCAGGGCCTGCGTCTCGGGATCGCCGAACCGGCAGTTGAACTCCAGCACGCGCGGCCCCCTGGCCGTCATCATGATCCCGGCGTAGAGCACGCCCTTGTAGGTGATGCCGCGGCGCTTCAGCTCGGCCAGCGTGCGATCGAAGACCTGCTCCTTGATCACCGGCTTCCACTCGGCCGTCATCACGGGCGCGGGCGAATAGGCGCCCATGCCGCCGGTGTTGGGCCCCTGGTCGTGGTCGAAAATACGCTTGTGGTCCTGCGCGGAGTCCAGCAGCACGACGCGCTCCCCGTCCACCAGGGCCAGCACGGAGACCTCCTCGCCCTCGAGGAACTCCTCGATCAGGATCCGGCTTCCGGCGGCGCCGTGGGCGTGCTCCACCAGGGAGCGGCGGACGGCGGCCTCGGCCTCGGCCGGGGTGGCGCAGACGTCCACGCCCTTGCCCGCGGCGAGCCCGTCGGCCTTCACGACCAGCGGACCGCCCAGCCGGCGCACATAGGCAAGGGCGGCGGCGGGGTCGGTGAACGACGCGGAGGCCGCGGTGGGCACGCCGGCCGCGGCCATGACTTCCTTTGAAAAAATCTTGCTGCCTTCGAGCTGCGCCGCCTCGCGGCAGGGGCCGAAGATGCGGAAGCCGGCGGAGGTGAAGCGGTCGACGATGCCGGCGCACAGGGGCGCCTCGGGGCCGACGACCGTGAAATCAGGGCGATGGGCAACGGCCCACGCCAGCAGGCCGTCGACGTCCTCGGCGGCCAGGGGAACGGTCTCCGCCAGGGCCGGGGTGCCGGCATTGCCGGGCGCGCAGAACAGGGCCGGTTTCCGGGGATCCCGGGCCAGGGCCCAAAGAAGCGCATGCTCGCGGCCGCCGCCGCCAATGACCAGTATTTTCATAAGGGGTTATTCTAAAGCGAAAGAACCCGCATTTCAAGTTTTCCGGAGAGCGTCGGTGCAAACCCAGGCCAGCGCGTCGCGCACCACGGTGCGCTCGTCGCGCAGGCGGCGGGAGACGGCGGCCAGCTGCTCCCGGTAGAGCGAGAAGACGTGGCGGATATCCTCGCCCATCTCGGCGCTC
Source organism: uncultured bacterium (assembly GCA_903828035.1). The sequence continues at coordinate 4,411 of CAIKKV010000230.1, read as the reverse complement.
TTGAAGAGCTCGGGGCTGCGGGTGCCGAAGTCGAGCGAGAACTGGACCGTCCCGTCCTCGCGGATCCAGGGGCCGGCGTCGAAGTTGGTCAGCAGCAGGCGGTTGGGCGAGGCATCCTCGATCCCGCACCACTCCATGTACCAGAGCGGCGAGGAGGCGGTGGTGTCCACCTTCAGCATCTGCATCAGCTTCTTTTCAATGGCGAAAAGCGAGGCGATGTCGTCCAGCGGAACGGCGAAGACGCGCAGGTAGAGCACCCGGTCAAGAAAGGCGACGTACTCTTTGGGATAGCCCTCGCGGCTGGCGATGACGGGAAGCCCGAGCCCCTGCTGTAAACTCCGGATGTAATGCGGCCCGCGGTGAAGCGAGGCGCACAGTTCGGAAAGCGAGAGGCCCGCGCGGCGCGACACTTACTCGCCCAGCATCCAGCGGACAAAGCGGCGGAGGGTCAGCGTGTCGCCCAATTCCTTGCCCTTGGCTTCGAGCAGCTGCTTGATCGACATCTTCTGCTCCTTGACGAACGGCTGATCGATCAGGCAGACCTCGGAGTAGAACTTGTTGATCTTGCCGTCGACGATCTTGTCCACGATGTTCGCGGGCTTATCGACGACCTGCTTGGCGAAGATCTCGCGCTCGGAGGCGACGATCTCGGCCGGCACCTCGCTGCGCTCGAGGTAGCGGGGCGAGACAGCCGACACGTGCATCGCGATGTCGCGGCCGAGCTCCACGAAAGCGGGCGCGGCGGCCGTGGCCGGCTTGCCGCATCCGAGCTCCACGAGAACGCCTTCCTTGGCGCCGAGGTGGATGTAGGCGACCAGGCGGCCTTCGCCCTGCGCCTGGAAGCGCAGGTTGCGACGGATCTGCATGTTCTCGCCCGTCTTCTGGATCAGGGAGGTGACGACGTCCTTCTCGGACTCGGCCAGGGCGACATCGGTGGTCAGCGCCTTCTGGGCGAGCGAGGCGGCGAACGCCTTGAACTCGTCGTTGCGGGCCACGAAGTCGGTCTCGCAGTTGACTTCGACCAGGGAGGCGGTCTTGCCATCCGCCGAGGCGGCGGTGACGATGATGCCCTGGTTGGTGGCGCGGCCGGCGCGCTTCTGGGCGTTGGCCATGCCGCGTTCACGCAGCAGGCGAACGGCCTTCTCGTTATCGCCGCCGGCTTCGACGAGCGCCTTCTTGCACTCCATCATGCTGACGCCGGTGGCTTCCCGCAATTCGCTGACCATCTTGGCTGTAATATCGGCCATGATTAAACTCCTTCAAAAACAGGGACGTTGGATTGACTAGGCTTTCGGGGCATCGCCTTCAGGCGCGGCCGGGGCGGCCGGAGCGGCTGAGGCGGCCGGGGCGGCCGGCTTCTCCTTGCGCGGGCCGCGGGGGCCGCCACGCATGCCGCCGGAGGGGCGGTCGCTGCTGGGGCGGCGTTCGCGCCGGGGGCGCTCCTTGTTATCGCCGGCCGGCCGGGGGGCCTGGAGGGGCGGGAGACCATCGGCCTCGCGCTGGCGGCGAATCTCGGAGGCCCGCTTCTCGAACTCCCCGTGGGAGCGCATGATGGAGGCGCCGAGAGCCGTGATGACGATGCGGATGGCGCGGATGGCGTCATCGTTGCCGGGGATCGGGAAGTTGATCGGATCCGGGTTGCAGCAGGTGTCGACGATGGCGACGACGGGGATGTGCAGGGTGACGGCTTCCTTGACGGCGTTGGCCTCGCGATTGATGTCCACGATGACCATGGCGCCCGGGAGCTGCTCCATGTCCGCAATGCCGGTCAGGTTCTTCTGGAGCTTATCCAGCTCGTGGCGGAGAACGGCGACTTCCTTCTTGGGAAGCTTCTCGAACTCGCCGTCGCGCTCCATCTTCTCAAGCGCGCGCATGCGCTTGATGCTGTTGCGCACGGTGCGGTTGTTGGTCAGGGTGCCGCCCAGCCAGCGGCTGGTGACGGAGTACTGGCCGCACATCTTGGAAACTTCGCGCACGGTCGTCTGCGCCTGCTTCTTGGTGCCGACGAAGAGGACGCCGCGGCCGCTGGCCACGATGCCGGCCAGGAACTCCTGGGCCTTCTGCAGCTGGGCCAGGCTCTGGGTCAGGTCGATGACGTGGATGCCATTGCGCTTGTCGAAGATGTAGGGGCGCATCTTCGGGTTCCAGCGCTTGGTCTGATGGCCGAAGTGGAGCCCGGCGTCGAGTAAATCGCGCAGGCCAACGGTCTCATTCAGGGTGATGGGCTCGGCCGCCTGGGCGGCTTCGGTATCGGCGGCGGGCGCAACGACAGGGGTCTGATCTTCCATTTGCCATCTCCTTCTTTGGCGGCCGGAGCCGCAATCCGCTTTGGCCTCCCCGATGGCGCGAAGAGGCACTCGCTTCCGTCTCGGAATCGGGCCAGGACCTCACGATCCGGCTTTCCGTGACTTAATAGACAGGGGAATATAGCGAACCGACCGCGGCAAAGCAAGCGCGGAATCAGTCGCGGGCCGGTCGAGATCCCTCGACCTCGCTCGGGATGACCGACTCGTATCCTTTTTGAGTTTGCGCTCCCAAGAGAGACAATCCTGTAACTCCAGGAATCAGCTTCAACAATATTGTCGTTTTGCGAAATTTCGCCATTCTTGCCTTTTATCTTGCAACCGATTGCCGGTATGATATTTACAACTCTTTGGCCCGAGTTGGCATTGCCCTTGCTATAGGGATATGTCGACTGAAACACAACCAGGGAGTACGAACATGCGGATGGCAACGGGACTGATGCTGATGGCGGCGGCTGGAATTCTGGGCGCGGGAACAGCGGCGCGTGGCGCGGATGTGGGCGTGGACCTGCCGGTCCTCTCGGCCTACGTGTGGCGCGGCCAGGTGCTGAACGACGAAGCGGTCATCCAGCCCGCCTTGAACGTGGAAAAGGGCGGCTTCGGAGTGAACGTCTGGGCGAACTACGACGCCACCGACCGCGGAGAGACCAAAGCCGACTTCTCGGAGGTCGATCTCACCGCTTCCTACGGCGGCCAGCTAGGGGCCGTGGAATATGGCGTCGGCGTGATCGAATACCTGTTTCCCAACACGGACGCCTCCAGCACGCGGGAAGTCTACGGAAGCCTGTCCCTGCCGGACGCCTCGGTGGTGGTCCCCACCCTCTCCGTCTACCGCGATGTGGAGGAGGCCGACGGGTTCTATGCCTCGGTGGCGATTTCAAAGGAGTTCACCCTTTGCGATAAGACCACCTTGGAGCTGAGCGCCTCGCTGGGCGCGGCGGACGAGGATTACAACGCCTTCTACTTCGGCGTCGACGATGCCGCCCTGAACGATGTAACCACGTGCGCCAAGGTGTCGTTCGCCCTGTCGGAAACCGTCACCCTCACCCCCTGCGTCCAGTATGCCTGGCTTCCCGACTCCGATATCCGGGACGGCGCGAAGGCCCTCTACGGGGATGACGACCAGTTCTGGGGAAGCCTGACGCTGTCCGTGGTTCTCTAACCCACAGCCAGGCTATTCAACAAGGCCTTGCGCGCGGCGCGGAAGCGGCGGACATCCTTGGTGTAGTCGCCAAAGCCGCGGATCGCCATGCGGATAACCTTGGCCGCGGCAGCGGGATTTTGGGCCTGCAGCCGGCGCAGCAGCTCGTGGTCCTCAAATCCTTCGCGCTGAGCCTCGAAGCGGAGGCTTGAACGAGGGCCCTCCGCTCCGGGATAGATCACGTGCGTATCGCCGGGCGGAAGCCGGTTGGCGTTGGGCTTGCCTTTGGGCCGCGGCGGACTGGTAGCCTGGCGGAAGTCATCCTGCCACCAGTTCAAGCCCCAGTGCAGGAAGCCGTCCAGCTTGTACAACGCCACGCCCCACCCCAGCAGCGCGGGCCTCAGCAGCTCCTGATCCAGGAGCCGATTGAGCCAGCGGCCGCCGGGGAAGCAGCAGGTGTAGCACCAGACCTTGTCGCCCTTGTCGCGGGCGACCTCGTATTCCTTGCGATCCCGCTCATACTCCTGCACCTGCGGACACCACATATCGACCGAGCCGACCAGGGACGGATCCTGCGTGGCATCGAAGAGGGGGATGCCGGGCATGAACTTGCGGACGATGCCGCTGAGAATGCGATAGTCCGCGGCGCTGGGCGGAATGGGCTCGTCGGCCACATGCTGGAACCAGCGATCGCGCCAGCCGTTCCGCTCGATCTCCGCGTATAGCTGCCGGCAGAGGGCCTCGACGGTGGCGTAGCCCGCGGGGGTGGTGGCGGGCTCGCGGTTCATCACCTCCACGAAAACCGGGGCCGTCCACTCCTTGCGCATGGCCACAAAGCCACCCTCGACATCAGGCAGCCCCGCCGCGGTGAAAATTTTCACCAGGCGGCGGAGGCGCGGGCGGTCCAGGACGGGCGCCCCGCGCGTCATTTTGAAAATCTCGGGATTGGTGATCAGCACGCAGTTCT
>CAIKKV010000229.1 GCA_903828035.1 uncultured bacterium | reverse complement strand
GTGCAGCCGATGCAGGGATGCCCAATCGACACGGGCCACGCGCCGATGTCGTTAAACCTCAATACGGAGCAGTTGGCATAAGTTGCCGGGCCTTTGCATCCCAGCTTGTACAAACAGTGGCCCTGCGCATGATTTTCATCCCCATATGTTTGAGCGAACCTGCCGGCGTCGAAATGCGGGCGGCGCTCGCAATGTTCGTGTATCCTGCGGCCATAGGCGAATTTGGGACGGTCCAGCGCATCGAGCTCGGGCAGTCGCTTGAAGGTCAGATAATAGAGAATGGTGGAAAGGAAGTTGTATGGATTTGGCGGACAGCCTGGAATGTTGACGATCGGATGGTCCTTGACAATGGTGCCCACCCCCACAGCACCCGTGGGGTTGGGGGCAACCGCTTGAATCCCACCATAGCTGGCGCATGTCCCGATACAGAGGATCACAGCCGCGCCCTCGGCGGCGTGCTGCAACGAATCCAGAGCGGTCCTGCCTCCCACCTTGCAATATATCCCCTTTTCCGCCAATGGAATAGCCCCCTCAATGACCAGGATGTATTTGCCTTTGTTGGCCTTCATTGACTCCTGCAAAGATGCCTCGGCTTGAAAGCCGGATCCGGCCATGAGAGTTTCGTGGTAATCCAGGGAGATCACGTCCAGGATTAGATTTGCCACTGTCGGATGGCTGGATCGCAACAGCGATTCCGAACATCCGGTGCATTCCTGAAAGTGCAGCCAGATGACGGGAGGATTGTTATTAGCCTGCACCGCAGCCGCCACTTGGGCAACCATGCCCACTGGCAAGCCCATCATGGCGGTCGCTGTCGTGCAGATTTTTAAAAAATTTCTGCGTGACACCCTGCCGTGGAGTTCGCTACCTTCGAGTTCTCTCATTTCCAGTTTCTTGATTAAATTAAGCCTGTTAATAACCGAGCTGCACAGGCATAGTCTTTCACTGTTTCTAACAGAATGTTATACGATTTAACAAGACAGAAAATTCACTTATTTAAAAATCTTTTTTCCGACCAGTTTCGTGCTGGAGGGTGCCATGGAATTTGATGGGTGTTCCATCAGGAATAATAATGAATGTAACATGCTTACATGCAAATATATAAACTATTTATAACGATGGATGCCTCCCGCATTCCGGGATGGTCGTGATTACTTATCCTTTTTAATAACGGATCTTTATTAAGGATTACTCCTCCAATTTCGGTCCGGATTTGCAAAATACACTTCTGTGAGTTTTCAGGGCTGCAGCCTGAAACCATGTTGGCTATCATTATGATCGAATAAAACAGCCAATCGTTTTGGCTTGCAAAACCGGCAAATCGGCTATCGTTTTTACATGTGCCTATCGTTTTGAGTGATTTGGATCTGCTCCCTTCTTTTTTCAGTTGATTTTTGTTCGCCATTTGGGGGCTTTATGTTAGCGTTGCTGAATAAGATGGGTGGAGGAATAGCGACTATGAATAAGCGAAGGTTTTCGAGGGTGGCGTTTGATGCCAAGGCAAAGGTGGTTTCCCCCAACGGCGAATTTGAAGGGAAAGTGAGCAACTTGAGTCTGCATGGCATTCTCATCCACACCATCCACAAGGCGAGCGTGGGGGACCGGCTTTCCCTTGTGTTGAACCTGGCTGGCGGCACTTCGGATTTGACCATCAAGGCCTCTGGCACTGTGGTGAGAACTGTTTCGGAAGGCATTGTGGTGGAATTGGATGACATGGATCTGGACTCGTTTATCCATATACGGAATATCGTCGCCTATAACCGTGGCAATGCCGATTTAATCGACAAAGAGTTCCAGGATTATGTTGCTCAACGGGCGGATAAACCGCAGTAGAACACAAAGAACGGCCCTGTCATGGATATTATTCAGGTTGGCTTAGGTCCCTTGGGGAGGATGGCCGTGCGTTATGCCACCGCGAGAAAACAGCTCCGAATCGTGGCGGCGGTCGATCCGTCGCCTGAGCTGGCTGGCAAGGATCTGGGCGTTGTGTGCGGGATCGAAAAGATGGGGGTGATTGTCGGCTCGGATTTGGAAACCGCTGCGCGGGCATCCAAGGCGGAAGTTGGCCTGCTGATGACCGTGTCTGGTTTGGCCGCGCTGGAATCGCAGGTGGCATGCCTTGCGCGGTCCGGGGTTCATATCGTCTCGACATGCGAGGAGCTTTCCTTTCCCTGGATCGGCCAGCCGGAGACGTCCGCGCGCATCGATGAAGTTTGCAGGGCCAACAAGGTGGCGTGCCTGGGAACGGGGGTGAATCCCGGATATCTGATGGATTATCTCCCCATGGTGTTCAGCGCCGCTTGCCAGCGTGTCGATCATGTGACCGTTTTTCGCGTTCAAGATGCCTCCATACGACGGGTGCCGTTTCAGCAAAAAATTGGTGTTGGCCTTTCGCCGGATCAGTTTTCGAAAAAAATTCACGAAGGCGTCCTGCGGCATGTGGGATTGTCCGAATCCATCGATATGATCGCCTGGCGCCTGGGTTGGCAGCTCTCCAAAAAGACGCAGAGTCTGGACGTGGTGATCGCCGACCGGGAAATTGGATCGGGATACAGGACGGTCGAGCCTGGTTTTTCCAGGGGTGTGAGGCAGATTGGCAGAGGCTTTATCGGGGAACGGGAAGTGATTATGCTGGATTTTTTGGCCGCCGTCGGGGAGCCCGAATCGTATGATCGAATCGAGATCCAAGGCGAACCGGATATAAAATCCACCATCGCCGGAGGCCTCAACGGCGATATTGCCACATGCGCCATTGCCATCAACGCCATCAATTCCATTGTCGATGCGCCTCCGGGATTGAACACGATGCTGAGCATTCCCGCCGTGACCTACTGCGATCGGTACTGAGTGCCTTGAGGGCAGGCGCCGCAACATTCCAGAGCTCGCAGCTCTCGTTTGGATTTTATGACTGCAAGTGAAAAATCGAAAGCGGGCGGCTGCGATCTGCCCATCGGCATATTCGACAGCGGACTGGGAGGACTGACGGTGGTGCGTGCCATGCGACAGGAGCTGCCGCATGAAGACATTGTTTACCTGGGTGACACCGCGCGGGTTCCATATGGGACCAAGTCGCCCGCGACGGTGGTCCGTTTTTCCTGCGAAGACACACAATTTCTGATGCAGCAGCATGTCAAGGCGGTGATTGTGGGCTGCAGCACGGTGACTGCCTGGGCGCTGCCCATTCTGGAGAAGAGATTCAACGTGCCCTTTTTCGGGGTGATTCAGCCAGGCGTTCGCACCGCTTTGGAACAGACTCGGAACAAGCGCATTGGGATCATCGCGACCAATGCCACCATCCGCAGCATGGCCTACAGCCGGGCGATCATCGCCATAAGCCCTGAGGCGAAAGTGTTCAGCTGCGCCTGTCCCCTGCTGGTGCCTCTGGTAGAAGAAGGGTGGGTGGATCATCGTGTCACCCGGATCATTCTGCGCGACTATCTTGCCCCATTGCGTAAACAGCGCATTGATACCCTGGTGCTGGCCTGCACGCATTTCCCATTGCTCAAGGATGCCATTCACGCAGTGGTAAACAGCCACATCTCGCTGGTCGATTGCGCCGGAGCGTGCGCGCAATCCACCCGGGAACAGCTGGCTGCCATGGGGCTGCTCTGCAAGAAGCGCCGCCGGCGTGGAACCATCCATGCTTATGTCACCGATGAAAGCGAACGCTTTTCCAAATTGGCCTGCCAGTTTTTAGGGGAACCGATCGAATCGGCCCAGCAAGTGGAACTGTCGCCCCTTTGACGCGAACCTGCGGTGCGCTTTTACCGGTGACGGCGGCGAGGCGCGCTGGGGTGTCCCCGCACGCAACAGGCTTGGCGTCCGGTCCGAGGCGATTGCGATCTGGCGCCTCAAACACCATAAGCGAGGCCCATTATTGCTTTCGGGCCTTCTCGACGGCTTCCCCGGCCTTCTTTCGGGCCTGTTCTTTGGACTCGTTTTTGGATTCCGGCTCTGCGGAGGCGCGTTTCCAGGCTGCGACCGCTTCTTGGCTTCGTCCCAATGCGGCAAGGGCGTTTCCCTGCAAATAGAAAATGTCCGCCTGGCTGCTGTTCTCGAGTTTGCCGGTGGCGAGATTTTCAGGGTATTCGAGGGCGCGGGCAAACTCCGACAAGGCCTCGGACGCCTCGCCGGCTTTCATGTGGG
>CAIKKV010000228.1 GCA_903828035.1 uncultured bacterium | reverse complement strand
TCACCGGCCTCACAGTTTTTACTCCCGCTATAAAATGAAAAGAATCCCAATCGCCGTAGTCGGCCTCAACTGGGGGGCCCAGGTTATCCGCAAGCATATCCTCGAAGCCCCCGCTTCCGAATATTTTGTTCTGGCCGCGGTGTGCTGCAATGAAAAAGAAAAGGTGGATGACTTCGCCAGGACGTATGGCGTCAAGGGCTACTACCACCTGGACGATCTCCTCTCCGACAAAGAGATCCAGGCGGTGTGCCTCATGACCGGCCCCTCCGGCCGCGCCGCCCTGATCCGGAAAGTCGTCGAAGCCGGAAAACACGTCATGACGACAAAGCCGGTGGAACTGGATCCCGACGCGGCCCTGGAAGTGCTGAACCTGGCAAAGTCGCTGGGACGCGTTGTGCATCTGAACTCCCCGGCACCACTGCCCTCCTCCGACATTGCGCAGATCCAGCGCTGGCGCGAAGAATTCGCCCTCGGAAGACCGGTCGCCGTCCGAGCGGACGTCTGGGCAAACTACCGGGAGCCCGCCGACGGGACCTGGTATGACGATCACGAGAAATGCCCGGTCGCCCCGATTTTCCGTCTCGGGATTTACCTGATCAACGATCTGGTGAGGCTGATCGGAAAGCCGGAATCCGTCTCCGTGATGAGTTCCCGCATCTTCACGGGACGCCCGACCGCCGACAATGCCCAGCTCTGCCTGGCATTCGAAAACGGGACGCTCGCGACCATCTTTGCCTCCTTCTGCATCAACGACGCCCAGTGGTGGCTCAACTCGCTCACGCTGAATTACGAGAAGGGCACCATTTACCGGAACGTCGGCCCGGCAAAAAACGGGGATGCTCGCGAAAACCCGGAACTCGAACTCGTGGTCAACCGCGACGGCAAACCGTTCAACCAATCCTTTATCGCGGACGCAAGCTCGGAGGACTACCAATGGCATGCATTTTACCAGGCCATCCAGGGAGGGACGCTTGACGGCGAGATGCCGCCAGAGGAAATCGTGACCGCGCTCCGTGTCCTCCGGGCCATGGCCGTCGCTGAAAAATCAAAGCGCACCGAGCGGATCGTGTGATTGACGGAAAGAGAAAAATCCACCATGCGATAAAGCGGTTCCGTTTTCAGAGGTCTCATTCACTTAAACTTACTTCCGACTATGCCCAACCCACTCATCGGCGTCTTCTACCACTGGCTTGGCGGTTTAGCTTCCGCCAGCTTCTACATCCCCTATAGGGGCGTCAAAAAATGGTCCTGGGAAACCTACTGGCTTGTCGGGGGCTTTTTCAGCTGGATCATCGCGCCCCTCACGCTGGCTTCCCTGCTGGTGCCGGAGCTGTGGGCATCGATTGCCGCCACGCCCGGGACGACGTTGTTCTGGGCGTATTTTTTCGGCGCGATGTGGGGCATCGGCGGACTGACCTTCGGGCTCACGATGCGCTACCTCGGGATCGCGCTGGGGATGGCCGTCGCGCTGGGCTTCTGCGCCGCCTTCGGAACTCTGGTTCCACCGATCTTTGCCGGCCAGTTCGGGAAGATCCTTACGACAGGCTCGGGGCAGATGATCCTGCTCGGCGTCCTGGCCTGTCTGGCGGGCATCGGCGTGAGCGGAATGGCCGGAATGTCCAAGGAGAAGGAACTTTCACCGGAGCAAAAGGCGGCGACCGTGAAGGAGTTCAATTTCAAGAAAGGAATGCTCGTCGCGACGTTTTCCGGGGTGATGAGTTCCTGCTTCGCCTACGGGCTGGCTGCAGGAAAACCGCTCGCCGATTTATCCAGAGCCGCGCTCCTGCGGGAAGGCGGGAGTGATCTCTGGCAGAACCTGCCCGTCCTGGTGATCGTGCTGTGGGGCGGATTTACGACGAACTTTCTCTGGTGCGTGATCCTCAACATCAAGAACCGCTCCAGCCACGAATACCTGAACATGCGCCCGTCCGCAGTGGGCGAGGTCAGTGCGCTGGAAGGGGTGATGCTTTCCCCAGCGGCAGAGGAGCCATCCGTGCTGGATGCCAGCGCCTCCAGCCACGGGGGACCAGTCGGCCCTTCGTCTCACAACGGCCCCGCCCCGTTGCTCCGCAATTACTTCTTCTCAGCACTCGCCGGCATCACATGGTATCTCCAGTTTTTCTTCTACAGCATGGGCCAGACAAAAATGGGAACCTACGAGTT
>CAIKKV010000227.1 GCA_903828035.1 uncultured bacterium | reverse complement strand
CTGGCGGTCGACCTAACATCAGACTCCGCCGCCGGCTCCGATCCCTGAGTTCATCCTTAACTCTTGCTCCCCATGCCTTTTGAAGCGCGACAAATTGCCGCAATGAAACCTTTTTGCACTCGCCAGGCATCAGAAAAGCAAGAGGAGGTGAGGCGATTTTCAGGCCAAGATAGTCAACATGACCAAGTGGATCATTTGTGACGAATGCATATGCGTTAACTTCTTGAAGACGCAAATCCTCTTCAATCGGGTCTCGCGATGGCCAATAAGGGATACCCGACACGGGTTTCGCAGGCACGAGGCGGATTTTCCGGCGCGGTTGTGCGGGCTGGCGGCGGTTCGCCGGGTGCGTTTTGCTAGATAATGGAAAAATTTCCCAGACGCGGCTTTTTCCGGTGAGGTTGCAGGGCGCAGGCGCGTGCTGTGCTGAAGCAGGCCATTTTCCAAGCGCAGTGATAGCGGCTCTTGGCGGCTAAATGAAGGGAAATCCTGATGCCTCCGACGATTTAAGCCACCGCCTCTTGCAGCACTTCCGGATGCCGGAGAGCGATAGTGATCAACATGCGAGCCGCACCGGAGGGTTCGCGCTTGTGTTGTTCCCAACTGCGGAGGGTGCTCAGACCGACGCCAAGCAAATCAGCGAAGGCTTCCTGGGTCAGATCCAGGGAATGGCGAACCTTAGCGACTTCGCTCTTCGCGGCCCACGCCTTGGCGGACTGGCTGCGTTGGACCTCCGGGTTCACCGCCACGCGAGCGACCGTCCCGTCGGCACGCTTGGCAATACGAAACACCCGGGCGGGCGGGCGCTCGCCCCGTTCGAGTGCTTCTTTCTTTGCCTTGAGACTGGCGGGAGTGGGGGCTCCGGCCTTGATGGTGGTGTGGTTTGCTTTCATGGTGTCTTGCGTTTGAGTTGCTGTAACCGGGCGCTGCTGAGGTTTGCGGATTCGTTCTTGGCGTAAATGTCGAGCAGGAGGATGCGCTCGTCGTCGACGACCCAGTAATAGATTACCCTTGCACCGCCCCGCTTTCCGTGACCTTTGGCGGCCCAGCGGAGTTTGCGACAGCCACCCGAGCCCGGAATGATGTCCCCGGCATCAGGTCGCTCCAAAAGGTACGTTTGAATCGAAAAAATCCCGTCGTCCCCGATCAATCGGAGCGCTTTGTCGGTGAATTCAGGGTCTTCCTCAAAGGTCACGCTGGTAATCCTACGATGGAACTTGCGATTGGCAAGGTAATACTGTGTATTATTTTTCCCGGTTGGGCTTTGCCGCGCCGCAAGCAGCAGAAGGTCCTCTAAGTGGTCGTCCCGGTCAACAGCGCGTGACGGAACTGGCCTCACGCCTGGTTCCCGGCCCCCCCCGCGATTCCGCACCTCTGTGTCGGGTCTCTGATAGAAGCCGTCCGCGTTGTGCCAAATCCATATGATTTTCAAAGAGTGAGGATAAAGGGTATTTTTGATACGAATCCATCTGAGATTAGGTCACCTAATAATCTGGGGTCTTTTTCAATGGTTTTCACAACTGCTTGCCACACCTAAGGATGTCAACGGCAAAGTGTTGCATAAATTAGAACAAATGAGGAAAATGAACCCGCGCGCCAACCAATAACTTGTATTGGCTTGTCTAGACGCTACATAACATTTTGTTTCACATGGGATGGAATATATGTTCACGGCCGAAGTATTATATCGGCTATACCTGCACTTGGGAAATGGCATGCTTCAGGACAAAAGTAAGCGCTCAATTGATGGCCACTAGCCAGGCAGGGGCATAGGGAGCATACATAGTCGCGTATGCACTCTACATCATCTGAACCCGCCCCCACCGACTCCGCCATCATCCGCGCCGGCAGCGACGGCCGGCTGCGCTTCACGCCAGCCCAGCGCCAGGAACTGCTTGACGCCTACAACCGCAGCGGCCTGACCGCCATGGCGTTCGCCCGCGGACACGGTGTCTGCTATCAGACATTCATCGCCTGGCAGCGCAAACGCCGGGAGCAGGCGACCCTCCCGACAACTCACTCCGGCCCGGCGTTTGCCGAGGTACTTGTTACAGACCTGCATGTAAGCGGGGTCCCAAGCACTGTATGAACTTTCTGGCGGCGGCGTAACGTTGGAGTCATAGGTGGGGGCTCCTATGACCGCAACGTATTCAAACCGCCCGCTGCGGGCATTGAGCCAGGCCGCGGGGGTGAGTGCGGCGACGTCGTTTGCCTTCATCCGGAGTCATCCCGGAGTTGAGGCCGTCGATGAGACGCAGGGTGGGGCCGAATTCCAAAGCGTCGGCCGGGAAGCTTTGGCAGGTAAATGAAAGGTATAGTTTAGAGAAAATATTTGATTATATTATAAGTCGGCTGGTTGCGCTCAAGAAACTAACCGACATTGCTCGATTTAAGCCCGATCCGAGCCACCTGCAAGGCCAAAGAAGAAGACGTAACTCATTGAAGTTCCATCTCTTGGAACTCTTAGGTTGATGCGAATGGGCAGTTGGGCTTCACTTCCACTCCAGGGTTGCGCGGACCGGAAAATGGTCGGAGGGATAGTTGCCCTCTGGCGCGTCGTGGAGGATCTCCGCAGCTAGCGGGGTCAGGGCGGCGGAGGCGAAGATATAGTCGATGCGGCTGCCATCGCGCTGGCCGCTGAACATATGACAAGTGCCGGACTCCGCGGCGGGCAAGGCGGCGTGCAGCGATTGCCACACATCCGCCAGCGCCGGTGGCCCCTGGGTCAGGACGCCAATGGCGGGATTTTCCGGCGTGGCGTTCAAATCACCGGTGAAGACCACCGGCACCTCTGCCCCCCGGGCGGCGATGCGCTGCAAGACCAAGGCCGCTGATTTTTCCCGCGACGGCTGCGAGTCATGGTCGAAGTGGGCGTTGAAGACATGGATCAAACGGCCCGACG
>CAIKKV010000226.1 GCA_903828035.1 uncultured bacterium | reverse complement strand
GGGTGGGTGACGTCGTCACCCGGCATCGTGGTGACGGCCAGGATCGTGATCGAGCCGGCGGTGTCGAAGTCGACGGCTTTCTCGTAGCGGGAGGCTAGCTGGCTGTAGAGGTCGCCCGGATAGCCGCGGTTGGAGGGGATCTGCTCCATGGTGATGGCGATCTCCTTGAGCGCGTCGGCGAAGTTGGTCATATCGCTCAGGAGCACCAGCACCCGCTTCCCCTGCAGGGCGAACTGCTCCGCCACGGCCAGGCTGAGGTCGGGGACGAGCAGGCACTCGACGACGGGGTCGGAGGCGGTGTTGACGAAGAGGACGGAGCGGGACAATGCGCCGCTGTTCTCCAGCGTGTCGCGGAAGTACAGGTAATCATCATGCTTCAGCCCCATTCCGCCGAGAATGATGATGTCGACCTCGGCCTGGAGGGCGAGGCGGGCGAGCAGGGGGTTGTACGGCTCGCCGGCGCGGGCGAAGATGGGGAGTTTCTGGGACTCCACCAGCGTGTTGAAGACGTCGATCATGGGAATGCCGGTTCGGACCATGTGGCTCGGGATGACCCGCTTGGCCGGGTTCACGGAGGGGCCGGCGATTTCCACCAGGTTGTCGCGCAAGTCGGGCCCGTGGTCGCGGGGGGCGAGGCTGCCGCTGAAAACGCGCCCCAGCAGGGCGTCGGAGAAGGGGACCTGCATGGGATGGCCGAGGAATCGGATCTCGGCATCCGTGGCGACGCCGCGCGCGCCGGCGAACACCTGCAGGGCCACATGGCGGCCCTTCAGGCTGATGACCTGGGCCAGCGAGGTGCCGCGGCGGGAGGTGACGGTGGCCAGTTCCCGATAGCGGACGCCTTCCGCCTCCAGGTGAATGACGCTGCCGGCGATGGCGTCGATCCGGTTGTAGGTCTTACGCATGGAGCGTGGTCTCCTCGATCATCTTTTCAAGCGCGGCTTGAAGCCGCCTGAACTCCGGCGAGCCCAGCTCCTGCCGGTTCCACTCCCGGGTGGATTGGGTGATTTTATGGAAGAAGCCCCGCGCCGATTCCTGGTCCGGAAACTGGAGCGTGGCGCCTAGGAAGCGGGCCAGCACGGCGAAGACATGTTTTTGCCGGTCCGCGCCCGTGGAGGCGTCCACCGCGTGATAGGCGTCCTGCTGGAGGTAGGTGGTGTCGATGTATTCGGATTTCAGGTAGAGGATGAACTCCTCCCGGGTCACCCCTTCTTCGCCCACCACCTTCATCATCTGGCTGACCTCGGCGCCCTTGCGCAGGATCTGCCGGGCCAGGGCCAGCTCCTCCTCCGGCACGACGCTGGGGTATTTGCTCCAACTGTCGAGCGGGTCGATGGCCGGATAGCGGCGGGCGTCCGACCGGGCCCGCGACAGGCCGTGGAAGGCGCCCACCACCTTGAGCGTGGACTGGGTGACGGGCTCGTCGAAGTTGCCGCCGGCGGGGCTGACGGTGCCGCCGATCGTGATCGAGCCGGACGAGCCGTCGCGCAGGCGCACGATGCCGCCGCGCTCGTAGAAGGAGGCGATCACGGATTCCAGGTAGGCGGGGAAGGCCTCCTCGCCGGGAATTTCCTCGAGCCGGCCCGACATCTCCCGCAGCGCCTGGGCCCAGCGGGAGGTCGAATCGGCCAGCAGCAGCACGCTCAGCCCCATCTGGCGGTAGTATTCGGCCAGCGTCACGCCCGTGTAGACGGAGGCTTCGCGGGCGGCCACGGGCATGGAGCTGGTGTTGCAGATGATGACGGTCCGCTCCATGAGGCTGCGGCCCGTGCGGGGGTCGGGGAGCTGGGGGAACTCGCGGAGCGTCTCCACCACCTCGCCGGCCCGCTCGCCGCAGGCGGCGATCACGACGACGTCGACTTCGGCATGCCGGCTGGTCAGCTGCTGCAGCACGGTCTTGCCGGCTCCGAACGGGCCGGGGATGCAGTAGGTGCCGCCGCGGGCCACGGGGAAGAAGGTGTCGATGCTGCGGATTTTGGTGATCAGCGTTTCCGCGGGGCGGAGGCGCTCCGAGTAGGCCTTGATCGGGATTTTGACCGGCCAGCGCTGGATCATGGTGATCTCGCGGTCCGGGCCGTGCTCGAAGCGCAGCACCGCCACCGCCTGGCCGGCGGGGTAGGAGCCGGCGGGAACGACCGACTCCACCACGGCGGAGCCGGTAACGTCGAAGGGCACCATGATGCGGTGCTTGAAGATGCCTTCCGGAACCGTGCCCAGGGTGTCGCCGGCGGCCACGCGGTCGCCCGGCTTGGCGGCCGGGGTGAACGCCCAGGAGGCCTCCGCGCTGAGCGCCTCCAGGTAGGTGCCGCGCTGGAGGAAGAAGCCGCATTGCTCGGCCAGGCGGGGCAGCGGATTCTGGAGCCCGTCGTAGATCTGCCCGAGCAGGCCCGGGCCGAGCTGGACCGAAAGCAGCTGGCCGGTGAAGGTGACGGGATTTCCCACGGCCAGCCCGACCGTGTCCTCGAACACCTGCAGGTCGGCCGAGCGGCCGCGGACGCGGACGACTTCCGCCATGAGCGAGGTGCTGCCGACCTTGGCGAAGGCCACTTCATTCTGTCCCACGGCGCCCTCGAAATCCACGCGGATCAGGTTGCCGTTGACGCCCGATATGGTGCCGGTTGCCGCCTCGTTCATGCCGATTCCGCCTTTTGCGTTTTGTCTTCCAGAATGGTTTTGGACTCAGCCGTGGCCGCGGCGGCGGCCGCCGCCCGGGTGAGCGCCGCCGCGCCTTCCTCGCTCCTGGACCCGGCGGCCCGCCCGGCCAGGCGCAGGCGGAGTGCGTAGCTGAACACGGCCTCGAGGCTGAAGGGGTTGAAGCCCGCCAGCTCCTCGAGAAGGTTCCAGCGCAACCGGTTCAGCGCGTGTTCCCGCTGCATCGGATCCGCCGCCTTGAACGCTTCGGCCACGCCCGTGTGGATGTAGACGCGGGCGCCGGCCCCGGGGCGGAGATAGCGCTCGGGCCGGACCTGCCGCTTCTGGGCCCGCAGGCGGACAACGGCGTTGCGCAGCTCGGTCTCCCGGTCGCGCCAGTCGCGGCTGAAGGGATGCGTTTCAAGCGCGCCATCGTGTTCCAGCAGATCGTGAAGCACCGCCATCTCCCCGTCCGTCAGGCTGGCCGCGCAGGCCGAAAGGAAATCGGCCATGCGGAGGGGAGGCTTTTCGCCGAGGTGAATCATCGGCAGGCTGGCGATCAGGAAATACTGATTCATGGAGCCGGCGTTCCGCGCTTGGGCATTGCGGACACCGCCTGGCGCAGCAGGGCGCCCAGGTCCGGACGGACCAGCCGGGCGAGCGCTTCCGCGATGGCTTCGGGGGTGAAGTCGTGCTCCACGTGGTCGCGGACAAAGGAGACCCGGAAGCCGGCGATGACTTCGCTGGAGGAGCGGATCGTCACGCCGTTGGCGGCTTCCGCCTGGAAGGTTTTGACCAGGTAATCCCGGACGGCCTCCTGCGCGCCGGCGGGCACGGTGAG
>CAIKKV010000225.1 GCA_903828035.1 uncultured bacterium | reverse complement strand
GAAGCCCTTAGCGCGCAAAAGCACCCGCCGGGGAACGCCCGAAACGCCACACCCAGCATCACGCAACCGCCACGCCTTCACCCCCCGGACCAATCGTGAGCGTAAAATCTTTGTTTCTGGATTTTTCCTCTAAACCCTTTACGATCCTAGAATCATGAACAAAGCGACTTCACTTCTCGTCCTGGCCGGCGCCCTTCTCCTCTCCGGCTGCGCCACCCCCCCGCGCGACACGCTGTACCAGACCTCCACCATCGACGCCCTGCTGGCGGGCGTGTACGACGGGGACCTGACCTGCCGCGACCTGCTCCGCCACGGCGACTTCGGCCTCGGCACCTTCAACCGGCTGGACGGCGAGATGATCGTGCTCGACGGAATCGTCCGCCAGGTCCGCTCCGACGGCCGCGTGCTGAAACCGAATCTGGAAACAACCACGCCCTTCGCCGCCGTCTGCCGCTTCACCCCGGAGCGGCTGGTGGTCCTCGACAGGCCGGCGGACCTCGCGGCGGTCGGGCAGCGCCTCGACCGGGCCGAGCCCGACTCGAACCGGTTTTGCGCCATCCGGATCACCGGGCGCTTCTCGCTGGTGAAGACCCGCAGCGTGCCGCCCCAGGGCAAGCCATACCCCCCGCTCAAGGCGGTGACGGCGCACCAGCCTGAGTTTACCATGACAAACGTCGAGGGCACGGTTGTCGGCTTCCGCTGCCCGCCGTTTGTCGCCGGCCTCAACGTGCCGGGCTACCACCTGCACTTCCTGAGCGCCGACGGCGCCCGGGGCGGCCACCTCCTGGCCTTCGAGCTGGAGCGGGGCGTGTGCGAGCTCGACACGCTCAGCCAGCTGTTCCTCCGCCTCCCGCGGGCCTCCACCGGCTTTGGCCGGACCGACCTCTCCACGGACCGGAGCGGCGAGCTGAAGGCTGTGGAACGCTAATACTTTAAAAAAACATTTTGACTTTGCCGGGGTGTTTCTATATAAAGAAACAGTGCATCGCATCAGCCTTGACCAGGAGAGACCCATGCTGCTCGATACCTTTCCGACACCCGACGCCTTCCGCGCCCTCGCGAAGAGCGCCAACGTCATCCCCGTCGGCGCCCGCGTGCTGGCCGACTTCGACACCCCCGTCTCCGTCCTCGACCGGTTCATCGACCGCTCCGAGGCCTTCTTCCTCCTCGAGTCCGTCGAGGGCGGCGAGCGCTGGGGCCGCTTCAGCGTCATCGGCCTCTCCGCCCGCCTCCGCGTCTCCCTCTTCCGCGACGACGTCGTCATCCGCGAAGGCATCCGCGAAGAGCGCCTCCCCCACCACGGCGACCCCCTCGCCATCCTCCGCTCCCTCATGGCCCGCTACCGCCTGGCCGATACCCCCGGCCGCCCCCGCTTCTGCGGCGGGCTCGTGGGCACCCTCGCCTACGAGGCCGTCCACTTCTTCGAGCCCCGCGTGCCCAACCGCCTGCCCGCCGAAAAGCCGCTGGCCGACTTCATGATGCCCGACACGCTGCTGGTCTTCGACAATATCCAGCACACCCTCACGGTCATGGTCCTCGCCTTCCTCGACGACGGCGCCGATCCCGCCGCCGCCCACGCCGAGGCCCGCCGCCGGGTGAACGACCTTGTCGCCATCCTCGAGGGCCCCGCCCCCGCCCGGCGCCCCGCCCAGCTCCGCCCGCCCCGCCCGCCCGAGGCCGTCACCGCCCCCGAGGCCTTCCGCGCCGGCGTGGAGAAGATCAAGCAGCACATCTACCAGGGCGACGTCATCCAGACCGTCCTCTCCCAGGAGTTCGTGGGCGAGCCGCCCGCCGACCTGCTCGGCCTCTACCGCGCCCAGCGCTTCGTCAACCCCTCCCCCTACATGTACTTCCTCAAGCTCGGCGGCCTCGTGCTCGCCGGCTCCTCCCCCGAAACCATGGTCCGCCTCGAGCACCGCACCGCCACCCTCCGCCCCATCGCCGGCACCCGCCCCCGCGGGGCCGACGAGCAGCAGGACCGCGACCACGCCAACAGCCTGCTCCAGGACG
>CAIKKV010000224.1 GCA_903828035.1 uncultured bacterium | reverse complement strand
GACGGATCCCGCCCTTCGGGGTGCCGTCTACAAAGGCGATCCCTGTGCGCCGGTGGATGCGGCCGATTGGCCGGAGGCGTTACGGTGATCCTCCTGGATACCCACGCCCTGGTATGGCTGGCCTCCGATCCCAAGCGGCTTTCCGCTGCCGCCCGAAAGGCCGTGACCGCCCATGGCGGGGCCTTGCATGTTTCCGTGGTATCGGCCTGGGAAATTTCGCTTTTGGTCAGGAGCAAACGGTTGACGTTGCCGATGAGTCCGGAGGCCTTTGTCGAGCAAGCGATCCGGCATCTGGCGTTGATCGAGTTGCCGGTGACTCGCGAAAGTGCGCAGGCGTCTGTCGCGCTGCCCCCCCTTCACAACGATCCGTTCGACCGTGTGCTGATCGCCGAGTGCTCGTTGCGCGGGCTTTCGCTGATTTCCGCCGATCGCCTCATGGCCCGATATCCCGGCGTGCGCGTCATTTGGTGAGCCTGAGCGCTTGCGGACACGATGTTTTTCCTTTATGTCGGCGTTTGTTTTGCGGAATATATCAGGATGACTGAATCGGGATTTCAACCCACTCTTGCGATCACTCCGGCGGGCCATTTGGCCTGGTCTTCGGCGGGAGTCGATCCTTGGCCAGTCGAAGGCGCTGCCGAACGAGTGGCCGCCGCCTTTGAGAAAGGGAGCCCGGCCGGGTTGATTCATTTGGCGTCACGGGAAGCCTCCACGCAACTGCCCGCTGCGCCGGCTTATTGGCGCCGGGTTTCCCGCTTCTATCTCACCCGGTTCTGCCATCGCCCCGAGAGCGGCGGGATCGAGCAGCCGACGGCCGCGCCTTCCGAAGCGGAGTTTCAGGAGTGGGTGGATCGCGCCCCGCCGATGGAGGGCGGGGAATATCTTTCCGCCGAGGCGTTGCAAGCGCTTTGGATGGTATTGGACGACCATGTCCGAGAGGAAGCGAAAGCGGGCGCGGCCGGCGCGGCGGTCTTTCTTCGTTCGCTGGGCGCGCAGTGGCATCTGGTGGGGCGCGTCTGTTTTCATCTGGCCGAGAACCGCAAGAATGAGGCGCAGCCGTTCGCCTTTCTGGCCACCTATTCCTCGGGCCTTTCCGAGGGCGGCCAAGCCCGCCATCGGCCGCTGGCCCAGGCGTTGCGCGACTATGCGGGCGAGGGGAACAAGGAGGCGCTGCTTCAATTGCTGACCCCCGTCCACCGCGCGGCCGAAAAGAGCGCGTTTGTCCGCTCGCTCGTCGAGAGCGGCGCGCTCTTCAAGCCGCTGGCCTGGCAGCCTGCCGAGGCGTACGGCTTTCTGAAGGAAATTTCCGTGTTTGAGGAAAGCGGCCTTGCTGTACGCCTGCCGGATCTGTGGGGGGGGAAGCGCCCGGCCCGGCCCCAGGTGAGCGTGAAAGTCGGAGAAAAACGCAAAAACGGACTGGGCGTGGAGGCGCTGCTGGATTTTGAGGTGCACACCACCTTGGAGGGCGAGGACCTGACGCCGGAAGAGTGGCGCACGCTGATGGAATCCTCCGGCGGGTTGGCGCTGATCCGCGGGCG
>CAIKKV010000223.1 GCA_903828035.1 uncultured bacterium | reverse complement strand
TGGTCAACCAGCTCTTTCGTCGGCAGCTGCTGGATGGAAAAGGGAAATCCGATGAACCGGGACAGGTGGAGCTCGTACTCCGACACGATCCCCTTTTCCGCCCCTTCCCGATCGACGAACGAGAACGGCGCCCGGTCGGTGTTGAAGCCCAGCCGGATCACGGGATGCTGGTCGATCCACTCGCATTCCAGGGTCGTCAGCGCGCCGTCTGCCGCCTCGGCCGAAGCCAGGGACACGCCGAGCAGCGGCACGCATCCCGCTAAAAGCGCCACGCGACGCAAAAACCGGTTCATGGCGAAACGGGCGGCGCGAGTTTTGGCGCCGCCGGCTTAAGCAGGGAAAACCAGAACGTACAGCCTCCCCCCGGCTTGTTCTCGACGCCGATTTCCCCGCCTTGGGATTCGACCACCATCCGGCTGAACACCAGCCCCATCCCGCTGGAGCTGTGCTTGACGGCCGACCCGCCGCCCACCTTTCCGAACTTCTCGAACAGCTGGTCCACGCTCTCCGGCGCCACGCCCTGGCTCCGGTCCGTCACGCTGATGCGGATGCTGTCGGCCCCGTCGCTAACCGCGAGGTCGATGTCGGTTCCAGGGGGGGAGTGCTTCATGGCGTTGCTGAGGAAATTGACCAGCACGCGAATGGTCAGGGTCTTGTCGCACAAGGCCAGCAGGTCCAGCGACGGCAGCGAGTAGGTGAAGCGGTGGTGCTTCATCAAGCCGCCCATGATGCGGACCGCCTCGGCGATGATGCCGCATACCGGCGTGGGGGAAAGCGCCACCAGCTTGCCGCCGCCCTCCATTTTGTAGACATCCAGAATGTCGGAAATCATCTGGTCGAGCACGGCGACGGAATCCTTGGCGTCGGACAGGTGGCGCCTGGCCGCCGGGGCGCCGGTCGAGGCCTCGATCATGCCCGCCAGGTCAACGGCCGCGGAGATGTTGAAGAGCGGGGTGCGCATGTCGTGAACCAGCAGATGCGCCAGCTGCGTGCGCATCGCGTTCGCGGCTTCCAGCTGCCGGACCTTTTCCTCCATCTCGCCGCGAAGCTCGGCGAGGCGCAGGTGCGTCATGATCCGGATCCGGACCTCCTCCATGTGGAAGGGCTTGGTGATATAGTCCACGCCTCCGACTTCAAACGCCCGGACCTTGTCGAGCAGGTCGCCCATGGCGCTGAGGAAGACCACGGGCACCTCCTTGAGCGAGGGGATTTCCTTCATCCGGCGGCAGGTCTCGTACCCGTCCAACTCGGGCATGCTGACGTCCATCAGCACCAGGTCGGGGCGGACGTGCCGGGCCAGCTCCAGCGCCGCGAGGCCGCTGGTGACGGGCCGCACCTTGTACCCCTCGTCGCGCAGGAAATGAACCAGGAGCTGAAGATTCGCGGGCAGGTCGTCCACAATCATGATGTTGGCCTGCCGTTGCCCGGCGTGCGCGTTCCCGCTCATGAAAGAGCCCTCTCTTGAAAAAATCCCATCTTTCGAACCTAGCACACCCGTCCGCGCGCAACAAGCCGGATTTGCCCCGCTTCCCGGCCGCCGGCGCGAGAGCCCCTAGGGAATCCCGGCCTTCACCCGCATGAACTCGAACGATTGCCCGATCAGCCGGGTTTTCCGCACGGGCCGGGGAAAGGTGAGCAGCCACATCGGCGCGCAATTGAGGCAGACCGCCGGGTCGCCCCCGGGATCGGTCCGGATCCGCCACACCTTGCCGTTCTTCATCTCCACATCCACACAGGCGGCGCTGAAGGGGCCCATCAGGCCGGCCACGCAGGCCGACGCGGCCACATCGCTGCGCTCGGCATACGTGCGGGTCACGGATTCGATATCCGCGTAGTACGACTTGACGATCCGGCTGTCCTCCACGGCGTACCAGCCCTCGTCGTCGGCCCAGACCGGCGTGGCCGCTTCAAACTCGCTCGCCGCCGTGAGCGCATTCATCCGCGCCGACCGGTCGATGACCGAAATCGCCGCCGCCTCCGTCATCCGGTTATTCCGCGGAAGCATCACCCGCGCCGTGCCGCAACCCGCCAAGCCGGCCGCCAACAGCGCCGCCAACAGGGCCGCCGCCCGCCCCGCTGTCATTCTCAGGCCTCTCATAACCCACCTCCCCCTGACTGATGTCTGCCGCGGGCGCCGCGGGCTTCCCTGAAAAAATCAGGAACGCCGCCGCCACGATCAGGACAAACCCCGCCGCATAATTCCACCGGAACTCCTCTTTCAAATACAGAATGGAAAACCCGCTGAACACCACCAGCGTCACAATTTCCTGGATCGTCTTGAGCTGCGCCGCCGACAGGGACCTGTGCCCGATCCGGTTCGCCGGAACCTGGAAGCAATACTCCAGGAGCGCGATGCCCCAGCTGGCCAGGATCACGATCCACAAGGGGGACGACTTGAACCGCAGGTGCCCGTACCACGCAAAGGTCATAAACACATTGGAGATGACCAGCAGCACAATGGGCGTCCAGATCGTCTTCATGTCGCTTTCACGCCTTGATCCGCGCGAAGGTGCGCGCGGATGATCATCCCGACCGCTTCCGGATCGGCCGCCTCCAGGCGGTCCAGCACGCGGTCCCAGCGATAGGCGAAGCTGCCCTTCTCGTCGCGCGGCCGGTACCGGAAAAGCGCGCGAAAGGCCCGCCGATGCCGCTTATACTCCCCCTGGATCCGGCTAAACCGGAGAACAAAAGCGGCCAGGTAGGCCTCCGCGAAGGCGGCGGGGTCGGCCACCTGCTCCAGGCGGTCGTTCACCGGCTTGGCGTAAGGCGGCGCCAGCCGCTCAAACGACGAGGTGAAGTCGGTGAAAGTGCCGGTGTGGTCCGACACCACGATGCGCGATGGCATCCCGCGCTCGAAGCAGACGACCTCGTCGCCGTCGTCGAAAATCGCTTCCCCCTCGCGGCCCGTGCGGCCCACAATCAAATTGGGCGCCGCCGCCTCGCCCAGCAGGGTGGCCAGCCGGGCGGCGTAGGCGGAGTCGCGAAGGGCGGAAAGCGACAGCTTGTCGGTCGCGCGGCCGTCGACATAATCCCGCTCGAAGCAGGTCAGCCAGTACGTGGCCCCCGCATACCGGCGGGCGGGCCCCGCATACCGCTCCTGGATGCGCCGGGTCAGCACGCGGGGCGGAAGCGCCATGCCCAGCTGCCGGCAGCCCAGCCGGCGATCCAGCACGTAGTCGACATACTCGTCGGACTCCATGACCGCGGCAAACAGCTCCTTGCCGGCGTCCAGGTGGTCTGGGACGCCCCACTTCTGCACTCTCAAAATGTGGACGACCGGCTCGGCCCGCTCGGGGCTCTTCACCTGGGCGAGGTAGACGTTGTGCCGGATTTCCCCGCCCGCGAGCCGGTGCGACAGCGACCGGCTGATGCGCCCGATGTTGACGTACTGGATGTCCCCATATTCGCGGATATAGTTGAAGATGAAGGAGCGGGCCCGCAGGTCGCACAGCCGGCGCAGCTCGGGATTCTCCGGGTCGCGATCCAGCTCGTCGAACACCGAGTCGAAGATCAGCTCGCCCTCCTCGATCCGGCCGCCGGGCAGCCACTGGACCTGCATGAAGAACTCGGGGCTGAGGCCTTTCAGCAGGTCCTCGCTGATCGTCTCGTCCCGCCGGCCGAGCAGCACGCTGAACATCCGGTTCCGCCACTCCACCTCCTCGGGGTTGTCCTCCCGGAGCGGGGCCGGCACCGCCTGCTGGAACTTCGCCAGTAGCCGCTGGTGCACGGCCCGCAGGGCCGCCTCGTCCATGGCGGCGAAATCGAGCTCCGCCAGGTCGGCGGCGCCGAATCCGTCCGCGCCCAGGAAGAAGTCGATTTCGGGGCTGCCCACCCGGTTCCGCCGGCCGCTGTGCGTCTGGATTTCCAGCAGGTACTGCCGCAGGCCGGCCGCGTCCAGAAGGGCCAGCCCGCGGAACGCGGCGAGCGTCACATACCGCGTGCCGGTGAGGCGGTTGTAGTAGTAGATCACGCCGCCGCCAATGGCCAGCCGCGACGACCCGATCATCTCCTTCATGTCTTCCATGGTGCGGGGAAGCGTGCTCATCCGCCAGTACTCGCCCCTGTCCCGGAGCGTGTTGCGCACCGTGGCGTTAGTCACATACAGGAAGCGGATCTGACGCTTGGAGGCGATCTCCTGGAGCAGTTCGTCCCCGCGGAACGCCAGGCCCATGGCGTCGGGGTCCGGGCGGATCAGGATCGTATCGGGCTCGATGATGAGATCGACCGATTCCTCCCACTCCGCCTGCATCTCGAACGGATCCAGGGGCGGACGGCCGTCGGACTGCCGCCGACGGTTGATCGCCTCGGTCCAGGCCACGCGCTGCGTGGCGTGGATGCCCGGCAGCGTCACCAGGCCGGGCGTCCGCAGGAACAGGGTGGCAATGCGGGAGCGCGGGCTCCCGTCGGGTCCCTTGGCCAGCGGATGTTCTCCCAGGATGATCATACGTGTCCTCGGCTCAGGTCCGCCCGAAACGGCGGTGCATTTCGGAAAAAGACAGCCACACCATGGTGGGCCGGCCATGCGGACAGGTGTAGGGCATGTCCGAGGAGGCCAGGTCCAGGACCAGCTTCTCGATCTCCTCCAGGCTCAGCCGGTCCCGCTGCTTGACGGCGCTTTTGCAGGAAGCCTGGGCCACGCTCTCTTCGCTCCACCGGGCGCGCCCCGCGCCCGAGGCCTCGAGCTCCGAGACCACGTCGGGCAGGAGGCCGGCTGCGGACGAGGCGCCGAACACTGCGGGCAGCGCGTCCACGACCACGGTGTCGCCGCCGAACTCCGAGATGCCGAATCCCAGGCGCTGGAGCAGCTCCAGGTGCGCGCGGCAGGCCTGCGCGGACGCGGGCGACAGCGCCACGGCCTCCGGCACCAGCAGCGCCTGGCTCTCCACCTGCCCCGCGGCCACGGCCTTCATGTAGCGCTCGAAGAGAACGCGCTCGTGCGCCGCATGCGGATCGAGCAGGACAAGCCCGTCGGCCGTCTCGAGCACGACATACAGGGACCCCGCCTGGCCCAGGATCCGGCACCAGTCCCAGGGGCGCTTTCCGCTGTCCGCCGCGGCGTCCGCCGCCCCGCCGCCTCCCGCCCCGGGCGGGAACGCGCGCGGCCCGGCCGAGGCGGAGGCGTTCGCCGGGGACAGCGGGAGGCGCGGATAGGAAAAAGAGCGGGCGGGCGGCAGGTCGGTAATGGCAAAGGTGGCCGCGGAAAGCCCGGCCTCGACGACTCCGCCCCCCGCCCCGGCTCCCGAGGCGATCAGGGCTGCGCCGTCAAAGGTCAGCGCCCGGCGTAGCGCCCCGATCACCGCATCGCGCACCTCGTCGTGATCGCGGAAGCGCACCTCCCGCTTCGTCGGGTGCACGTTGACATCGACCCGCTCGGGCGGCATTTCCAAAAAAAGGAACACCACGGGATGCCGCTCGGACGCCAGCAGGGTGTGGTAACCGTCGCGCAGCGCCCTCGCCAGGGTGGGCGCGGTGGCGGGTCGGCCGTTGATGAAGATGTACTGGTCGCCGCGGTCGAGCCGGGCGGCGTCGGGCACCCCGGCAAAGCCGGTCACGCGCACGGACCCGAACTCGTGCGAAACCGGCCGCAGGCGGGCCAGGTAGTCGGCGCCGAACAGGTCCCGGATCCGGTCGGCGGTGCCGGCCCCGGCGGCGAGCTGGTAAACGGGGCGTCCGTCGATGCGAAGCGTCATGCCCACGCCGGCGTGGCCCAGCGCCTGGGTCAGGAAAGCGATCCGCAGGTGGCCGGCCTCGGTCTCGGGGGCGCGCAGGAACTTCCGCCGGGCCGGCATGTTGAAAAACAGGTCGCGCACCTCGATGGTGGTGCCGGGCGGAGCGCCCGCCTCGCGCACGTCCCCGATCCGCCCGCCCGCCAGAATCACCTCGGTGCCGGCCTGGGCGCCCGCGGTCCGGGTCACCAGCCGGAAGCGGGAAACGGAACCGATCGCGGCGAGCGCCTCGCCCCGGAACCCGAGCGTGGCCAGCCGGACAATATCCCCGGCTTCCTGGATCTTGCTGGTGGCGTGCCGCTCGATGGATAAAAGGGCGTCGTCGCGATCCATCCCGCAGCCGTCGTCGGAAACGGCAATGCGCTTGATTCCGCCGGCCTGGATATCGACGTCGATCTGACGGGCCCCGGCATCGAGGGCGTTTTCCATCAGCTCCTTGAGCACGGAGGCGGGCCGGTCCACCACTTCGCCCGCGGCGATCTGGTTGGCCACCACGTCGGAAAGAATGTGGATTCGGCGCTCCGCCATAAAAGTCCCGGGGGTGGCTAGGCGACGGCCGCGGAACGCGGCCGTCGCGCTACATGCTCAGCACGGACAGGTTGGTCAGCTTGTTCTTGGAGCACAGGTCCAAGAGCTCGATCAGCCGCTGATGCGGGGAATCCGGCGCGCACTTGATCAGGATGGTCTGCGTCTGGCTGTACCCGGCAAGCTTGCCGAGCATGCGGTCGAGGGACTCGATGCCCATGGGCTTGTCGTTGATCGTGAATCCGTCGATGAAGACGCCGATCGTCACCAGGTCGTCGACCTTGTTTTCCTGCGGCGGCTTGCTCGGGTCGGGCGAAGGCCGGTACACATCCAGGTGGGCGATGATATCCTCGAACTTCATGCTGACCAGGAAGAAGATGAGAAGCTGGAAGACGCAGTCAATCATGGGCGTCATGTCCAGCTTGGCGTCTTCAATGGGTTTTCGTCGGCTGCGTTTCACTTTTTGGCTTCCTTCTGGATGGCCGCGAATTGAATCCGCCACAGCCCGACGCCCGAGCAGATATCCATGACGCGCCGGATGTCCTTGTGCGGAGCCGTCAGGTGACCGCGAATCAGGATGGGGATCCCGAACCCGGTTTTATAGACGGCGCCCTGGAGGATGGCCTTCAGCAGCTCCGGCCGCATATACGTGCCGCCCAGGGAGATGCGGCCCGCCTTGTCCACTTCGATGGTAATGGTGCGGGGGTCGCGCTCCTCGATGGCGGGGCCGTGGGGCGCCTTGGCCAGATTGATCGACTCGTTGATCTGGTCCTGGTACATCTTGATCGTGACCAGGAAAAAGATCATGAGCTGGAACACCATGTCGATCATGGGCGTCATGTCCAGGGCCGCATCATCTCGATTGAGTTTTGCCATGCGATGGCCTCCTTCCGGAAACGAGGCGACGTGCGACTACTCGGATACCACTTCCACGTTGCGCAGGTCCTTGACCAGCTCCATGGTGTGGGCCTGCATGCGGAGGATGATCTTGTTGGCCTTGTTGCGCAGGATGTGATAGACGGACATGACGGGAATCGTGATGCACAGGCCGGCGGCGGTCGTGTACAGGGCCTGCCCGATGTTGAGGGCCAGGGTGCCGGTCTGCGCGGCGCCGGAGCCCATGATGGCCAGGTTGAAGAAGGCGTAAATCATGCCCTGCACGGTTCCGAGCAGGCCCAGCATGGGCGAGAGCGCGGCCACGAGCGTCAGGTACTGGATGCGCTGCATCATCTGCTCGCTCTCGAAGTCGGCCGAGATGGCGATGGCCTCCTGGATCACGTCGAACCCTTCCTCCACGTGGGAGAAGCCGGCGTTCAGGATGTTGGACATGGGGCACGGATCGTTCTTGCAGGTTTCCAGCGCGGCGGCCACGTCGCCCTGGGCCATGGCCTCGCGGACCTTAACCAGCAACCCGCTGGGCATCACCCGCTCAGTGCGGATCAGGATCACGCCGTCGACGATGAAGTAGATGCCCGCGAAAAGGGCGATCAGCAGGGCGACCCACAGCAGGACGCCCATCAGGCCGCTGCTCATGACAATGTCGATGAACCCGGGCGAGGTGGAGGT
>CAIKKV010000222.1 GCA_903828035.1 uncultured bacterium | reverse complement strand
GGTGCAGTCGATGCCGCCCAGGAAAAGCTCGTAGCGGCCCGCGACCGGGATCATGTACCAGTCCTGGCCCGCGGCCGCCAGCGCGACCAGGAAGGGGTCGGCCCGCAGGGTGGCCACGTCCCGGAAGGGCAGGCAGCTCACGCTGAACCCCTTGTCCCGCCCCGCGGCCAGGATGTCGCCGCGCAGCACCGTCTCCTCGCGCTGGAGGAGGGGGGCCAGCAGCCGGGCCTTGCTCGTGTGCAGGCCGAATGTCTTCACCTGGCCGTTCACGTTGAAGTTCAGGTCGACCACCGGCTGGTTCGTCGTGGCCTCCGCCAGGTAGGCCTTGTGGAGATTCCGCAGCACCTTGCCGATTTCAAAGCTCTGCCGGGTCACCGACTCCAGGTTGGGCAGGTTCGTCACCACCACCCCGGACACCAGGTCCTGCTTCAGGTACCGGACCTGGTCCGGCGCAAAATCATAGGATTCGACATACAGCAGGCGCCGGTTCCTTCCGAACAGGGGCTTGATCAGCTCGTCGTTGAGTTTGACATAGCGCAGCATCGTCAGGTCCGGCAGGCTCAGCACGCACAGGTTTCTCTTGTTGAGCGCCACCGGCTCGTCCGCCGTCTTTTTCTCCCGCGGGTTGAACAGCAGGAAATCCAGCTTGCAGGCGGGAACCGGGGCGGCCGTTGCGCTCGTTTTCCACGTTCCCTCGGTCGCGGCAATCCGGAGCGCCGCCCGCCCCTTGAGCTCCAGGCAGAGCAGCGCGTACGTTCCCTCGTAATCCAGCACCAGGGTGGGCTTCACGGCCGTGAAATGGCGGCCGAGATCGTCGATGGCCTCGGAAAACGCGGGGGGCTTTGCGCCCAGGGAATCCTGCGCGCGGCCCGCGCCCGGGCTCCACAAAACCGCCAGGAGGGCAAGTCCAGCCAAACGACCTAATCGCATTGTGCTCATGGGGGGGGAAGGCTAACGGACATGAAGGCGAAATACAAGTCTTCAAAGGGCGCCTTTTTGTGCTATGAATCCGGCATGAGCACCGCCATCCCCATCATTGACAGCCACATCCATCCGGCCGTGGACCTGGAAACCGATGCGTCCTGGTTCGGGTCGCTCACGGACGACGAACGCCGCGCGTTGTACCGGGACAACTTCCTCCGGCGGGTTGACCGCGGATAACCACGGATAACCGCGCACCCGCTTGCAGGGTCTGCGGGAATTGGCTAAGATGCAACGCGGACATTCAAAACAGGAGATAACGATGAAAAAGTGGTGGATCAGCCTGATCGGCGTCCTGGCCTTTTCCCTGAGCGCCTGGGCGCTCACGCAAACCGGCATGCCGGCCCTGGACGACCTGTATGGCGACCTCGCGGGCTACGGCTCCCTCAGCCGCCGGCTGGGCTTCAGCGAGGGCCAGCGCAAGGACCTCATGAAATACATCGAGAGGAAAGCCGAGGACCTGCGGCCGATCCGCGACGAAGCGGCGGCGGGCAAGGGGGGCGACAAGCGGGCGGCGGAGAACGCCCTCTACGCCGCGCGCGAGGACGCCTTCCGCGGGCTCAGGGAGCGGATGACGGCGGGGCAGTATGACGAGCTGAAAGCCTGGCGGGAAGACGGCAAGGACGGCACGGACAAGGGCCGGCCCGAGGCCGTCACCCAGATCTACCTGCCGGCGCTGAACGACCTGCACCAGGACCTGGCGGCCAACGGCCCGGTCTCCCGGCGGCTGGACTTCACGGACGGGCAGCGCAGGGATCTCCTGAACTATATCGAGAAGCAGGCCGGCGCCATGCAGCAGGTCAAGGGCGACAAGGAGGCGGCGGGCAGGAAAGCGGACCGCAAGGAGAAGAAGGGCGCCGACCTGAAGGAATCCAGGGTCGAGCAGAAGGCGGCGGTCAACAACCTTGTCGCCATGCGCGAGAATGCGCTGCGGGGGCTCAAGGGGCTCATGACGGACCGGCAGTATGCCGGACTGGAACAGTGGCTGGGAGAACGGGCTGATAAATAAAAATCCGGCGGGCCTCAGCCCCCCCTGTGATAGGATGGGGCCATGATCCACTATGAAGAGCCTCTTTTCCGACCGCCGGCCGAGGCGGAGAGCCTGATTTTCCAGGTCGCCCGGGGCTGCCCGCACAACACGTGCCGGTTTTGCGCCATGTACAAGGGCGTGCGGTACCGGGTGCGGGCGGCGGACGAGGTGGCGAAGGAGTTTGCGGCGGCGGGGGCCTGTTATCCCGATACACGACGGGTTTTCCTGGCGGATGGCGATGTGCTGTCCCTGCCTTTCCCGCGCCTGCGCGGGATGCTGGAGGCGCTGAATCATCATTTCCCCCTGCTGGCGCGCGTGAACCTTTACGCCAACGGCCGTTCGATTGCCGCGAAGAGTGATGCCGAGCTGGCCGAGCTCCGCCGGTTGAAGCTGAACACGCTGTATGTCGGGCTGGAGACGGGGGACGAGGATCTCCTGCTGGCCGTCGACAAGCGCGACACCGCCGCCGGCATGGCGGAGGCGGTCGCGCGGGCGCAGGCGGCGGGCCTGAAGTGCTCGGTCATGGTGCTGCTGGGGCTGGGCGGGAAAGCGGGCTCGGCGCGGCATGCCGCGCAGACGGCGGCCGTCTTGAACCGGATGCAGCCGCGGCTGCTTTCCGCCCTCCGGTTCGTCGATGTGCCCGGCACGGCGATGCCGGCCGGCTACGCGCCCGTGAGCGAGTACGAGGTGATTGGCGAGCTGATCGACCTGCTGGGCGGGCTGGCGCTGGAGAAGACGGTCTTCCGCGCCAACCACACCTCGAATCCGGTCCCGCTGGAGGGGCGGCTGCCCAGGGATCGCGACCGGCTTGTCGCCGAGCTGCGCGCGTTGCTGCCGGAGCTCGATCGCTCGGGGCCCGGCCGGTTGCCTTGGATGCTGTGAGCCGACAGAGAGGTTTTGCGACATGAAAAAATCACGAGCCCGCGCCCGGGCGATCACCAAGCACGACATCCACCAGCGCTTCATTGATCAAATGACGAGGGAGCTGGGCGCCATTACCGCGTCGGCCAAGGCGTCCTTTGCCGCGGCCACGGATGACGCGCATCGCGCGGAGCACAAGTATGACACCTTCAAGCTGGAGGAGTCGTTCCTGGCCCGGGGCCAGGCCAGGCGCGTGAAGGAGCTGACGGACGCGCTGGAGTCGCTCCAGATGCTGCCGGTGGACGACCTTCCGGACGGCAGCCCGGTTCAATTCGGCGCCCTGATCCGCCTGAAGGCCAAAAATGGAGCCGTGAGCACCTTGCTGTTCGGGCCGGCGGCTGGCGGCGAGACCCTGGTGGTGGAGGGGGAGGAGATCACGGTCGTCACGGCGCAGTCGCCCCTGGGGCGGGCCCTGTCGGGAAAAACGGCAGGCGAGACCTTCGAGATGAAGATCGGGCGTGAGCTTCAAGCCTTCGAGATCATCTCGATCATATGAGGATGGGATATATGAGGGACAAGGGGCCTTTTTCGACACCGGTAGCGCTGATGTTATGTCTTGAAGTTCGTGCGATCGCCGACTAGGATAAATTATTCAAACCTCGAAGGAGCTGATGAACAAAAGCACGAACTTGAAGGAGAAAGCGCCGCTCCTTGTTAGCCTCATCGTTGCGCTGTGTTTCTGTTTTTGGGCCGGATGTTTCATTTGGAAAAGATCAGTGGTCGCGCTCGATGGAGTTCGCTATTTCCACCTGGCGGATGACGCCATGATCAGCATGCGCTACGCGAATAATTTGGCAAAGGGTTTTGGTCTCGTTTACAACCCGGGGGAACGGGTGGAAGGGGTCACCAACCTGCTCTGGACGGTGTACATGGCTCCGTGGAATGCCCTCTTGCCGAATGCCTTGGCCTCCATCCCGATCATGGTCACCGGCTTGATCCTTTCCCTCGGCACGGCGCTGATGACGGCGCGGATGGCCTTCCGGTTGTGTTCCCCGATGAATTCGGTCATGACGCGGTGGCTGGGCCCTCTCGTCTTCGCGGCCGCGCTGTCGTTGT
>CAIKKV010000221.1 GCA_903828035.1 uncultured bacterium | reverse complement strand
CTCCAGCGCGGCTTCGGACTGCAGCACCTGCGATTCCAGCTTGGAGGTGTCGATCCGCGCCAGGACCTGCCCCACTTTGACCCGGTCGTTATAGTCGACCTCGACGGTCTTCATCGTCCCCGAGACTTCGGAGCCGACCTCGACCTCGTTCACGGGGGCCAGCGTTCCGGTGGCGCTGACGGTCTCCACCAGATCGCCGCGCGTCACCGGCTGCGTCTTGTAGTGAACCGCCTCCGACTCGGCCTTTCGGCTGCGGGAAATAAGGAAGGCCGCGACCGCGGCGGCGATTAATAGAAGAACAACCGCCGAGCGCAGGAGCAGCCTGCGGCCGACGTGTTCATGCAGTCCCAGTTTTTCGGCGACGTCGTTTGCCTGCAAATTACCGGTTGAGCTCATGCGATGAAGTCTCCTCTCATTTCGTGGTGGTCCATCCGCCGCCCAGGGCTTTGTACAGGCGGATGAGATCGGACGTCGCGTCCGCCTGACTGGAAGCCAGCGTGCTCTGCACGACCAGCAGGGATTGCTGGGTGCCGAGCACCGTGGGGAAATCGACAAGCCCGGAGGCGTACTGGTCGCTCGCCAGCTTGAAGGCGCTCCCGGCCGCGGCCGCCGCCGCCTGGAGGGCGCGCTGCCGGGCCGTTTCGTTCGCGTAGGCGACCAGGGCGTCCTCGACATCCTTCAGCGCCGCCAGCACCGCCGCCTCGTACGCGGCCAGGGCCTCCTCCTGAAGCGCCGTCTGCACGTTGACTTTCTGCCGGAGGCGCCCCCCGTCGAAAAGGGTGACGCCCGCGTTCACGAGGCCCTGCACCGTCCGCGATCCCGCCGTGTAAAGATCCCCCGCGGAGAGCGCCTCGAAGCCGATCAGGCCGCTCAGCGTCAGGTCGGGATAGCGGGCCGCCTCGGCCATTCCGATTTGAGCGGTCTGGGCCGCCAGGTTGCGCTCCGCGCGGCGCACATCGGGCCGCTGCCGCAACACGTCGGCGGGGATTCCCGGGGCGAGCTCCGAAACCGCGACAGGCACCCGAGGCGCCTGAGTTTCCAGGAGCGCCTTCAGGCTCCCCGGGGTTCCCCCCAGCAGAACCGCCAGCTGATGTTCGGCCTGGTCCAGACTGGTGCGGAGAACCGGCAGGGCGGCGCGCGTCTGCTCCAGGCTCACCCGCGCCTGGTCCACATCCACCTGCGTGACGAGGCTGGCCTGCTGCCGCCAGCGGGCGATGTCATAGGTCTCCGCCTGCGAGGCCAGGTTCGTGGCCACGATTTCCAGCCGGACCTGGCAGGAGCGGACCTGCACATAATTCAACGCCACCTCCGCGAGAAGCGAAACCATCACGTCGTTCCGCGCTTCCTGCGACGCCTGAAGGGAGGCTTCCGCCGACTCCGCCGCGCGCCGCTTCCCGCCAAACAGGTCCGCTTCCCAACTGGCATCGAGCCGGCTGGCATAACGGGTCGAGGTCTTCCCGGAGCCCAGGTTTTCGCTGCTGCGCGACCGGCCGACGGAAGCATCGACCGACGCCGCGGGCCTCCGATCCGCCTGCGCGAGCTGGCGCTGCGCGCGGGCCTGCCGCAGGCGCGCCTCAGCCTGCTTCAAGTCCAGGTTGCTCCGCTGGGCGTTCTCCACGAGATTGGACAGGACGGGATCGTCGAAAACGCTCCACCAGCGGCTCAGCGCCGCCGGGTCCAGCGGCCCGACCTTGAAGGCGCCCTCCCCCGCGGGATTCCACCGGGCCGGGGTCACGAGGGCGGGCTGTTTATAGTCGGGGCCCGCGGTCAGGCAGCCGGCGAGAAAAAGAACAGCGAGAGCCGGAAGTCCCGCCTTGCACGCGACGCTCCATGAATCGGCATTTTTCATCGGACGAGTCCCTTCACCGCTTTGCGGGGATTGCTCCGTCGAGCGAGGCTTGCGATTCCCCGGATCTCGCGGATTCCCGCGAGACTGAACCGGAAAATATGCTCGGCGAGGGCGTTTCCGCTGACCGTCAATTTCGGGGGGCCCGCGTGGTGGGGGCCCGGGGGCGCAATTCGGCGGCGGCGCTCGTGCATCAGCGCCACGACGCATTGGGCATGGATGCTCATTTCGCACAGCTGCACGTCCTGCGCGGTGGCGTCCGCCCCGAGAAGGTCGCGAATGATCGCCACGTGCATCCGGCGCAGCGGGTCGAGGGCCGCATGGATGACCTCGGCGAGCAGGCCCGTGGGCGATGCCATCTCGCGGTGGGCGATATCCAGGTCGCGGCTTGCCGGGTCCATGAACCGCTTCACGTTCGCCCGGATGTGCCCGCGAAGCCGCTCTTCCGGCGGCGCGTCCGCGGCCACGCCTCCCTCCGGGGGATACGCCGCGAGGCTTCGCTCGAACTCGTGCCGCCAGGCGGCGACGTAGAGCTCCTCCTTGCTGCGGAAGTGATAGTTCACGGCGGCGACGTTGGCCTTGGCCGACTGGCAGATCTCGGCCGTCGTGGTGGCGCGAAAGCCTTTTTCCGCGAAGCAGAGCCCCGCGGCGTCGAGCAGCCGCCGCCGGGTCTCCAGCCCATCGGTTCGCTTCGTGATCATGGCCTCTCCCGTGACGTATTCAATCGAAAAATTAAAATAAGCATTTTAATTAGTCAATAAGATATGTCCGGTTTCACTCCCATCTTTTCCCGCGCGACGTGCAGATGCGCTTGACTCCTTTGCGGTATTGGCACACCATCGGAAAATCAGATTTGAGTGAAGGCGCTTTTATTCAGGACCGTTTGGCGTAAGGGAAGACATGCAGTTGACCGCTCTAGGATTTGACGACTGGTTCAGGGAACGTTCCGCCCCCCTCCTGCAGGAGGGGCAGGGCCTGGCGCGCGTCATCGCCGTCGACAGGGGCGCCTTCCTCGTCCGGGACCAGGACGGCGAGTCCCCGGCCGAGCTCGCGGGCAAGTTGCGTTTCGGCATGGCGTCCGCCCTCGATATGCCTTGCGTGGGCGACTGGGTGTGCGTGCAGCGCCCCGCTTCAGGGGGGGCGGCCGTCATTCACAGCGTCGTCCCGCGCAGGACGATTCTGCGCCGGAAGAGCCCCGGCCGGGCCATCGGCTACCAGCTGATCGCGGCGAATATCGATATCGCCTTCATCGTCCAGGCCTGCGGCTATGACTTCAACCTGGCCCGGCTCGACCGGTACATGGCGATGGCCAACGAGGGCGGGATTGAGCCGTGGCTCATCCTGACCAAGACAGACCTGATCCCGCCCGGGGCGCTCGAGCAGGCGCTCGAACAAGTGCGGCAAACCCGCCTCTCCACCCATGTCCTGGCCCTCAGCAACACCACGGGCGAGGGCCTGCCCGAGTTCCGCAAGCTGCTGGCGCCCGGAGGGACGTACTGCCTGCTGGGCTCCTCGGGCGTGGGAAAGACCACGCTTGTCAACCGGCTGTTCGGGCACGAGGCGTTTGACACAAGGCCCGTCAGCGGGACCGGGGAAGGCGTCCATACCACGGCGCGCCGCCATCTGCACATTCTCGAGAGCGGGGCGATGCTGGTGGACACACCCGGCATGCGCGAGGTGGGCCTTCTCAAGGCGGGCGACGGGGTGGATCACACATTCGACGACATTCACGAGCACTCCGCGGGCTGCCGCTTCGCGAACTGCACGCACACCGCGGAGCCTGGATGCGCCGTCCTCCTGGCGGTGAAGAACGGGACCGTGAGCGAGGAGCGGCATCAAAGCTTCCTCAAGCTCAAGAAGGAAATCGCCTTCCACGATCTCTCCCCGGGCGAGAAGCGGAAGAAGGACCGGTCCTTCGGCAGCTTCATCAAGTCCGCCAAGAAGAGCCTGAAGAAGTGAGCGGGAATGGAGAATAGCGAATAGCGGATCTGAATTTCGCCATCCGCTATTCGCTATTGAAACTCATCCATTGACCGGCTAAGTTCTCTTCGACATTCCCGAACGGATTCCAAACGTGCAGAAAAAGAATCCGTTATGAAGTATTCCCGT
>CAIKKV010000220.1 GCA_903828035.1 uncultured bacterium | reverse complement strand
GTTCATGTTGAACACGATCATGCTCGACCGGCTCTATTCGCGGGGCACGCGCTCCTCGTCCTCCGACATCCTGGACAAGCTCTCGATCCCGGCCGCCCCCGCCGAGGTGCCCGTTGAGGCCGCTCCCGCGCCTGTCGCTGAGGAGTCGGCCCCGACGGTTCCCTCGGCTGAAGTGCCGGCTGCCGCGATGCCAGCCCCGGTTGCGATGCCGGCGGCCCCGGCTCCCGTTGCCGTGCCGGCGACATGAACGTCGCCCGCCTTCGCTCCGTTCCGTTTTTATTCCGGCGGATCGCGAGGGCGGCGCTAGCGGCGGCAGCCGCGTTCACCCTGTTCGGCTGTCGCGGCCAGGCTTCCGCTCCGCCCCGTCCCGGAGAAGTCGTCTATTACGGCGAAACGGACCGCATCCGGGGGCTGGATCCCTGTCGCGCGGGCGATGTCTCCTCCGCGCTGGCGTCCAGCCGGGTTTACGAAGGCCTCTACGAGTACGCCTATCTCGCCCGCCCGTACCGGCTGCAGCCCTCTTTAGCCCGGGGCATGCCCGACATTTCGCCAGACGGGCTGGTCTACACGATCCGCATCCGGCCCGGCATCTATTTTTCCGATGATCCCTGTTTCGTGCGCACGGCGGGGAAGGGGCGCGAGCTGACGGCCGGAGATTTCATTTACGCCATCAAGCGCAATGCCGATGTGAAGGCCGAGTCGAGCGGGTACTGGGCCTTCAATGACCGGATTGCGGGACTCGAGGCCTTTCGCGAAGCCAGCCTGGCGGCCGGTCCGCGCGGCGTCGATTACGATATGCCGGTGGCCGGGCTGCAGGCGCCGGATGCCTACACCCTCCGGATCACGCTGACCCGGCCCTATCCCCAGTTCGTCTGGATCCTGGCCATGCATTACGCCTTCGCCGTGCCGCGCGAGGCCGTGGACTATTACGACGGCCGCGGCGGCCGCGGGTGGTTTCACAGCCATCCGGTGGGGACCGGTCCCTATATACTGTCCAGCTGGATCCGCAACTATCGCATCGAGTTCGTCCGCAATCCCAAGTGGGCGGAAACCGGCCGCGTGGAGCGCTATCCCTCCGACGGGGAGCCCGACGATGCGGCAAACGGCTTGCTGGCCGCGGCCGGCCGGCCGATCCCGTTCATTGACCGGATTGTGCAGTACGTGATTGGCGACGCCTCGACGCAGTGGCTCATGTTCCTGACCGGGCAGGTGGAGCAGTCGGGCGTCTCGCGCGACAACTGGGATGCCGTTATCGGGGCGGACCGGAGCCTGACCCCGGAATTGAAGGAGAAGGGCATCCAGTTGCGGACGTCGCCCAGCATGACCACGTTTTACATGGGGTTCAACATGGACGACCCGGTGGTGGGGCCCAACAAGAAGCTCCGGCAGGCGTTGTGCTGCGCCTTTGATGCCGACGCCTGGGCCCGGTATTACAACATGCGCATGCTGCCTGCCAACGGGCCGATTCCGCCCGGCATCGCCGGCGCGCGCCCGGCATCGGATCCCAATCCCTATGCCTATGATCTGGAAAAGGCCAAACGCCTGGTTGCGGAGGCCGGCTATCCGGGCGGAATCGATCCCGCGACCGGGCGGAGGCTCACCCTGACGCTGGAGCAGGGGTCGGCCAACGATCCGGATGCCCGGGCCTCGGTTGAGCTGTTCGCCTCCTTTATGGACCGGATCGGGGTGAAGATCGAGTCGAGCTACAACAACTGGCCGACCTTCCTGGACAAATTGGACCGCCGGCAATGCCAGATGTACCGGATGGGGTGGGTGTCGGATTATCCGGACGCCGAGAACTTCCTTCAGCTGTTTTACGGGCCCAACGGCTCGCCGGGGCCCAACCATAGCAATTACTCGAATCCCGAGTTCGACACGCTGTACGAGCGCGTGAGGGTCATGGCCGACTCTCCGGAGCGCACCGCCCTGTATGAGAAGATGGCCGGCATCGCCATCGAGGATGCGCCGTGGCTGTGCCTGTCCTATCCCCTCAGCTTCGGGCTGCAGCAGGGATGGATGAAAAACTTCAAGCCGCACGATTATCCCTACGGCATGCTCAAGTATTACGACCTGGATCCGGCGGCCAGGGCGGCCTGGCGGAAACGG
>CAIKKV010000219.1 GCA_903828035.1 uncultured bacterium | reverse complement strand
GTTAGGCTTTATTATTGAAGGTTCCGTTTAATCTTTTTAATGCAGTTTATGACTCAATTCGAAAGACCTGAGCAACAAGGTCTCTATAACCCTAAAAATGAGCATGACGCCTGTGGCGTAGGCTTTGTGTTGAACTTGAACGGGAAGCCCGAGCACGTGATCGTGCGAAAGGGCATTGAAGTGCTCGTGAACCTGCTTCATCGCGGGGCCACGGGCGCCGATGCCCAGACCGGCGATGGCGCCGGCCTGCTCGTGCAGGTTCCCGACGTCTTCTTCCGGGCCGTGACTGCGGAGCTGGGCATCGCCCTGCCGGCGGCCGGCGCGTACGGCGTCGGCATGCTCTTCATGCCGCGCGATCCCCAGCGGCGCCAGAGCTGCCGGGCGACGCTCGAAAAAGTGGCCGCCGAAGAGGGGCTGACCTGCCTCGGCTGGCGTGATGTGCCCGTGGATCCGCAGGCCGTGGGCGAGACCGCCCGGGCCGTGATGCCGGAAGTGCGCCAATGCTTCCTGGCCGCTCCCAATCTTTCGGGCGAGGCTCTGGAGCGGAAGCTTTATGTGGTGCGGAAGCAGGCGGAAAATTGCTCGGGCTGCGCGCCCGACGGCGCCGACGGCTTTTACATCGCCAGCCTTTCCTGCCGCACGATTGTCTACAAGGGCATGATGATCGCCCCCCAGGTGCCGCTGTTCTACCCCGACCTCTGCGACGCCCGCTTCGCCAGCGCGGTGGCCGTGGTGCACCAGCGCTACAGCACCAACACCTTCCCCTCCTGGCCGCTGGCCCAGCCTTTCCGCTTCCTGGCGCACAACGGCGAAATCAACACCCTCCGCGGCAACCGCAACTGGATGAAGTCGCGCGAGCGCAACCTGAAGTCCGACCTTTTTGGCGCGGACATCGCCAAGTTGTCGCCCATCCTGGAGGCGGCGACCAGCGACTCCGGCAACCTGGACAACGCCCTCGAGCTGCTTTTCCTGGGCGGCCGCCCGCTCGAGCACGCCATGCTGATGCTCATGCCCCAGGCCTGGGGCGTGAAATATCCGATGGGCCCCGACCTGCGCGGCTTCTTCGAGTATCACGCCGGGCTCATGGAGCCCTGGGACGGCCCCGCCGCCGTCGCGTTCACCGACGGCCGGCTCGTGGGCGCCACGCTCGACCGCAACGGCCTGCGGCCCGCCCGCTACACGGTGACCCGCCAGGGGTTCATGGTCTTCGCCTCCGAGGCGGGGGTCCTGGACATTCCCGCCGAGGACGTGGTCGAAAAAGGCGCCCTGCGGCCCGGCCAGATGATCCTGGCCGACCTGTCCACCGGCCGGCTGATGAAGGATTACGAAGTCAAGATGCGCCTGGCCCGCCGCCAGCCCTACCGCCGCTGGGTGGAGGAGAACCGCATCGACGTCCACGGCTTTTTCAACGCCGTCGGCGCCGTGGCCGCCCCCGAAGCGGCCAGCCTGCATACGCGCCAGCTGCTGTTCGGGTATACCCGCGAGGATCTCGACCTGATCCTGGAAGCCATGGCGGCCAAGGCGTCGGAGCCCGTCGGCTCCATGGGCGCCGACCAGCCGCTGGCCGTGCTTTCGGAAAAGCCCCAGCTGCTTTACTGGTATTTCAAGCAGCTCTTCGCGCAGGTCACCAACCCGCCCATCGATCCCATTCGCGAAGAGCTGGTCATGTCGCTGATGACCTTCATCGGCAACACGGACCAGATCCTGGAGGAGAAGCCCTCCCACGCCCGCCTCGTGAAGCTCAAATATCCCGTGCTGGCCAACGAGGACCTGGACCGCATCCGCACCCTGAACCTGG
>CAIKKV010000218.1 GCA_903828035.1 uncultured bacterium | reverse complement strand
TGCCGGGGCTTTTTTTATTGGACTCATTCATCACCCCAGGTGGCGGTATAGGCCCCGGCTCAGCAGTTTGGCCACGGATAAGGGCGCGCGACTCAACAGCAGCCGCATGGCGCGATGATTGAGCGAGTTTTGCTCCACGGCCATCACCCCCGCCACTTCGGGGAAATAGTAATACGGGCAGTCACGCCTCTCCGCGCCCCACCGTCGCTTGAACTCGACCAGCCCGGGATTATCCGGCGGGCTTTTCCCGAAATCGAAAAACTTACGCCCCTGGGCGCAGGCCGACTCCACCGCCGTCCACAACAGCAAATGATTGGGCCGCTCTTCCAGAAACTCAGGGAGCGAGGCGCCGATTTCGTAGGACATGGTCTCCCGGTACTGAAACAAGACGATTCCGGCGATGGGAAGGCCCTTAAGCTCGGCCAGGAGAATCCGGACCTTGTTCCCGGGCTCGAGGAAACGCCGCATGTTGGCAAAAAAGGAATAGGGCTGAATGGGGAAACCCTGTTTCCGGCGCGTGACGGCGTGAATGGCGTGGAAGGTCTTCCAGTCCGCTTCCGAAACAGCCGGCCGGATTGTCACGCCGGCTTTCACGGCGCGTTTCTTGTTGGTGATGATATTCGACGAGATGTTGCGCTGGACTCCCTCGAACCCCGCCTGGAGATCCAGGATGTGCGTCATGTGATAATCATGGCACTTGAGCCCCTTTCCGCCGATACCGGGCACCGCTCCCAGCGTGCGCAGCTCATAAAAGGTGGCGCCCCCGGCGGTTGCCCGAATGGGGCCTTCCAGCAGATCGGCGGCGTCCGACTCCCGCTCCACCAGCGGGTTGCAATACGGCGTGAACGGCAGGGACACCTGTCGGTTTCCCGTCACCCGGCTTCTTATCGCGCAGACAGGCAGCGCCGCCTTTAGCCGGCCTTCCGACACCTTCACATACGCAACGGGGCGCACATGGGGATAGGAGCTCGCAAGCACGCGAAGCCACGCCGAGTGCAGGTAAACGCTCGAATCGGGATGGGCGTCCACAAACGGATCCCACCGGTCATCTTGCAGCGGATTGATCGTCATCAGGCTATCGGCGGTCATACACCCTCCTACCGGATTAGCATCACGTCCAGATTAGATCCTTTGGCGAACGAGGCAAAGCTGTCATGCAAACGCGTCGGGTTCAGCAGGACTTCCCGGACGTCAAGATACACATGCGCATAGGGCATGGCGCCCGAGCGCGCGATCAGCTGGTCCAGCGTCTCCGTGTCGAACACGATCGCTCCTCCCTTCCGCCGGGGGCCGTTGTAGGGAAAGAGAATGCGCAAATCCGGCCGGAGATAGTTCAGGTGGCTGCTTCCGGCGATGACCGCGCTGCCCGCGGGAACCAGCCGATACCGGGCCTCCAACGCCGCGACCGTTCCGGCGTAGGCGGGCCTGCCGTCGAGGACCCGATGCTTGAGCACTTTCAGGGGCCCCTGCCCTAGATAGGCGACCACCGCAACCCCCAGCAGGAACTGGCTGAACAAATTGAATACCCGTGGCGATTGGGAATGCTCGATCCGCCGCACCGCGGCCAGAAGAAACAGCAGCCCGCCCGGGGCGAACAGGCGGTAGCTGAAGAGGTCAATCTGGGCGGTTCCATGCATCGCGATAACGGCCGCCCAACTAACGCAGCCCGTCAGCGCCAGGATGCGGGAAAGCGGATCCCATGGCTGGGACATCGGCCTCCATTCCGCCCGCGTCCTGAAGCGGAAGTAGAGGGCCATCAGGATCAGCAAGACCGCCGAAGCCACATAATGAAGGGCGTGCAGCCGCGTGATTCCGGCCATCGGCTCCAGAGTCATCGGATTGACCAGGAAAACGAGCGATCGGACCAGGGCCGAACAGCGCGCGGCAAGCGAAAAGAAGCTCGGAGCCCGCATGAGACCGGTTGGGAAACCCGTCATGGCCGCATTGTGCGCAAGATAAAGGCCGGCCATTAAACCGCCGGCAAGGCCCGAGACCGCCAGCCAGCCTGCCGCCCGGATCCGTCGCTGGTACAGGTTCCAACCAGCCAGCAGCAGGCAAATGCCGAAAGAGAACGCCCCGATGTACCTGAACAGGAACAGCAGGAAGGCCGCCGCCGTCAGCCCCATGAAGCGGATCCCGTCGGGGCGCCTGATCAGCTCGTGCAGCGTCACGCAAAACCAGACCAGCCCGAGGGCAAAGGGCGCCTCGCTCATGGTGAAGGTGAAGATCTCCAGGAAAGGGGCGAACAGCAAGACGATGGCACACGCAACCGCGGCGCGACCGAAATAACGGCCGAATATCATAAACAGGAGGGCCACACAGAGCAGATTGGCAAGCTTGGATCCCAGAAATACAGACGCGCCCGTCAATTTTGAAACCGCCGCGATCATGACGGGATACCCCACGGGCCAGACGGCGAAAAAGGCCCGGGGAAGATCGTTTTCATAATCGCAGGGCGTGGTCACAAACCCCCGGCCCTCCACCAGGGAGCGTGACAGCTTCAAATACTGGGTGGAATCGTCAAATAGATATCCGTCGGAATCCAGGAAGGACTTCACCAGCACCGCCGCCGCAACGAGGGCAAACAGGGCAGCCAGCTGGAGCGCCCGACGCATTGATTCGCCTGTTTTCATCCCTTGCTCCGGCTTTCAGCCAATTTCGACTCATACACCGCATACATCCGGTCCGCGATGGACGCCCAGCCATAGTTGTTTTCCACCAGCCGCCGGGCGGCACCGGCTATCTGCGCGGCCTCGCGGGGCCGTGTCATCAAGCGGTAAAGCGCGTCGGCCATGCCGGCAGGATCATCCGCCAGGAGCACGTCCCGCCCGTTTTCGGCCCTGATCCCCTCGCAGCCAAGAGTCGTCGACACCAAAGGCCGCCCATACGCCATGGCCTCAAGGATTTTCAGGCGCGTCCCGCCTCCGGCTCGAATCGGCGTAACCACGGCCGCGCAGCCCGCATACCAGGGCGCCAGGTCATCCACTTCGCCCAGGACCTCTACTCCCGGCTCGGCCGCCAATGCCTTGATTTCAGGACCGGGCTGACGGCCAACCACACGGAACACCGCGTCGGGCAAACGGCGGCGCAATAAGGGGAAAACGTCTCGTGCAAAAAACTGCACGCCTTCCGCATTCGCGAACTGGTTCAGGGATCCGACAAACAGTACGCCCGCCCCGCCCGTGGGCGGAATGGGCCGGATCGCCTCGCAATCCACACCATTGGGGGCCACCTCGACGGGGAGCGCGGAATCGTCTTCAAGAATCGCATCGCGGTCGACTTCGGACGTCACCCAGACCAGATCCGCCGTCCGCATCACCCGCCGCTCCAGCCGCTCCATGCGGGCCGCATCAAGGCGGTAGAGGATCCGCTCCCAGCCGGGACTGAACAACCCGGCCTTCCGTCGCATGGACCGGGCCTCAAGGTCAAAGTGATTCAACACTTTCAGGCTGGTCCCCGCCTCGATCAGCGGCCAGCAGGAGCCCAGGTAGATGCCGTCCATGACGATCACGTCAAAGCGGCCATGCTGAACCAGGTAGCGAAGCCGGCGCCGGAAGGCGCGGAAATCAAATCCCGCGGTCATGAGGGGATAGGGTCCGGGCAAATACCGCAGGGCTTTCAGCATCCGGAGAAGCGGGCCCGGGCGGGGCAGATACAGGCTGTGCACCTCGATGGGCTCGCCGTGAAAGGCCGGATAGTGACCCGAATCCGACCGGTTCATCGTCCGGCAGAGCAACGATTGTTCCGCCCGCCGTCCCAGCAGGCGGCACAGATGCCAGACGCGCAGGTCGTTACCGCCCCGCGGCGGCCAGGGACACGTATAGGCGATGTCCAGAATGCGCATCAGCGCACAAGCTCCAACAGGCAGTCTTCCGTGAACAGGTTCTCCCGGGAAAGAGAGGGCAGCAGACGCATGGCCAGCGCATCGCTCTGCTCCATCCGCTCCACGTG
Source organism: uncultured bacterium (assembly GCA_903828035.1). The sequence continues at coordinate 1,406 of CAIKKV010000218.1, read as the reverse complement.
GAATCCATGGGCTTCATGAAACCGGGAAACCGTTCCCGGCACGGCCGGCAAACGGAATGGGTCAGCCGCATTCTGCGACCGGCCAAACGTATCCGCCTTTCCGCTGACCTTGAAGTCGTACGCGAATGAACTGCCGCACACGAGCCGGTCCGACAGGAAGTCCAGAAAGCGGCCGAAAGCATCCGTCGCAATATACGGGCTTACGCCCTCCATCAGGATAAATACGGGCGTCCCCCTTTTCCCCTCCAGCCACCGGTCCAGATCGGGCCACGTTCCCGTGTTGAGATCGGCGCCCAGGTAGTCCACATGGCCGGTTGGCCAGAGGCGGGTCGCCGCTTTTTGCTTGGTCTCAATGGCTTCGAACTGGTCGCACTCGGCCACGGCGACCCCGTTTTCGCGCAGCAGCTCGACGAATCGATAGGATCGGGTATCGCTCCCGCAACCCAGGTTCACGATGCTCTTCACCCCGCTTCGGATCGCGGAGACGAACAGGTCATCATAATATTTCGTCCGGGCTATCACATAATGATAGAAAGGGTCGGCCCGCAGATGCGAGAGCTGAACCCGGGACCGCCATAGGCAGCCCAGCTCCTGGGCCGGCGAAAGCAGGTAGCGGACCAGCGTGTCCGGGTTCCTCCTCTCGCCGGTTTCAACGACCGATTGGATGTGGCGTAGCTGCCCGATCCTCATCATGTTGCTGCAATTCGGAAGTTTCATCGTCTCCTTTCCGCGGATCCCCGCAGGATCACATTCAGGGAATAACATGCACGTTGGTCGGAGGCCCGGGCGATATGACCGTTTCATAGGCGCCCATATCCCAGGCCGCCCCCTGCGGCCTCGCCAGCCCCTGAATATCCTGTGCGTACAAGGGCCCCAGATCAGCGCCCTTATTGATAGCCGGAGAAGACAGCGTCAACCCCAACCCCTCCGGACTCCCGCCGGACTCGCGTGAAACGGTCGTCGGCAGATCGTTCGTGTTTATGAACAGCGGTTCGCTGGCCAGGCCCGTCGACTCATATGAAGCGATGGTTCCGGCCGTGTGCAGCGCGCCCATGTTGTAAACCAAGCTCGCCGCGGACCCGGCCGAGTTCCAGAATAAATTGTGGTGATGCGCAAATGAACCAGCAAACCCGATCTGCACGCTTAAGCTGGAAGACTGGCTTCCCGTCACGGCAAGATGCGCCATGATATTGTTGGCCAGGGTCAGGGTTGTTCCGGCATTCATCGCCTGCACCAGGACCTCCGCGCCGCTGTCAGCCGTGCCCGGCCGCAGTTCGTTGCCGTAAAAGGTGTTGTTGAACACGTTAAAGGCGCCGCGGTAGTAAGTGTGCGTATCCAGCGAAAGCCCCGGTTTCTGGCAGCCCAGAATGATATTACCGACCAGGTCCGCTTTATACAAAATGCCG
>CAIKKV010000217.1 GCA_903828035.1 uncultured bacterium | reverse complement strand
TGGCGCAGATCAAGCGGCAGATCGAGGAGACCACCTCGGACTACGACCGCGAGAAACTGCAGGAGCGGCTGGCGAAGCTGGCGGGCGGCGTGGCCGTCATCAACGTCGGCGCGGCGACCGAGACCGAGATGAAGGAGAAGAAGGCCCGCGTTGAAGACGCCCTGCACGCGACCCGTGCGGCGGTGGAAGAAGGCGTGGTGGCCGGCGGCGGCGTGGCCCTGCTGCGTTGCCAGTCCGCTCTCGACGATCTGCAGCTCGAAGGCGATGAGAAGATCGGCGTCCAGATCATCCGCGAGAGCGTCGAGGCGCCCCTGCGCCAGCTCGTGATGAACGCGGGCATGGAAGGTGCGATCGTCGTCCAGGAAGTCAAGAAGTCCAAGAGCTCGACGTATGGCTACAACGTGGCCACCCGGCAGTACACCGACCTGGTTAAGGCGGGCGTGCTGGATCCGGCCAAGGTGACCCGTACGGCCATGCAGAACGCGGCCAGCATCGCCGGCTTGCTCCTCACCACGGAATGCCTCATCACTGAGATTCCGGAAGATGACAAGAAGTCGGCTGCGTCCGGCGGCCCGGGTATGGGCGGCATGGGCGGCGGAGATATGTACTAAAATAGTCCCTTAGGGGATTGACATTCACGGACGGGGTACTTATATTAGTACCCCGTCCTTTTTTAACGCGAGGAGATCACCTTGAATCCAGAATTGATTAAAAGTGCCAAGCAGCGCATGCCGAACGTTCCGCTTCTGATCAACGTGATCGCCAAGCGCGTCAGGCAATTGAACTCCGGGATGCCGCCCTATGTCCGGCCGAAAAGCCGCGACGAAGAGAAGGTGGACATCGCGCTTCGCGAAGTCGCCGAAGGCAAGCTGACGGCGGAAATCGATTACGCCGCCGCGGCCAGCCGCGAGGACTGATCGTTCGCATGGCAACCCCCTCCAAAGCGGGCACCCGGCGAATTGCCGACAACCGCAAGGCTTTCCACGAGTACGAAGTGACGGAGCGGCTGGAGGCGGGGATCGCCCTGACCGGGACTGAAGCCAAAGCCGTTCGCGCGGGCCATATGAGCCTCGCGGGCGGTTTTGTGCGTTTTGAGCCCGGCGGCGCCTTTCTCTGCGATGTGCGCATATCGCCCTATGAGTTCGGCAATCAGTTCAACCACGAGCCTGACCGGCCTCGCCGGTTGTTGATGCACCGGCGGGAGATCGATTATCTGGCCGGAAAGGTTTCCCAGAAGGGCATGACGGTGATTCCGCTGTCCGCCTACTACGCCAAGGGGTGCGTGAAGGTGGAAGTCGGTTTGTGCAAGGGCCGCCAAGCGCCTGACAAGCGGGATGTGCTCCGGAAGAAGACGTCAGACCGGGAAGCCGCCCGCGAGATGCGCGGCCGCTAGGTTAAAACGAAGATAAAAAAAAGGCCCGCTCGGTTGAGCGGGCCTTTTGCTTTTCAGGAAGCCTTAGAATACGGCAGAGAGGGAGGCCGCGAGAATGTGTGCGTACCCATCCTTGTACGAGGAGGGAAACACGCCTTCCTCCTTGCGACCGGCGACATTGTCACGGTCTTCGATCAGCAGGTAGGTGTAGCCCAGGTC
>CAIKKV010000216.1 GCA_903828035.1 uncultured bacterium | reverse complement strand
TCACACCACGCAGTGGCGCATCTGCCCGGCTCTTTGCCCATGGGTGGAGTGGTGCCCATGACGCCAGTCCATGCTTTTGAAGCGACGCCTGAACCCTTGCGATTGGGCGCAGCACCTGATACACCCGCCCAACGCCGCGATATCGATGTGGGCGGCCTGTTGGCGTTTGTCATCGATCCCGTGGTCAGCGCTGCCGAGGCCGATGCCATCGTCACGGCCAGCGAGCGCATGGGCTACCGCGAAGAAGCCCCCGGCATCGCCACGCCACCTGGGATGCGCATGAACAAGTCGGTGCATTGGGTGGCCGATGAAGAACTGATGGGTCCCATGTTCGATCGCATCGGTCATTTGCTGCCCCCCAGCTTGGAGGGCGAGGTGTTGGTACCCGCCTTCAGTCGCCGTATCAATATGTACCGCTATGACGACCAAGATGTGTTTAATCTGCACACCGACGGGGCTTGGCCAGGCTACAGCCTGAGTGACGACCGCCAGCAAATGCTGCAATGGGACGACCGCATTCGCTCGGGCCTGACCATGTTGCTCTACCTGAATGGCCCCGCTGACGGTGTGCAAGGCGGCAACACCCGTTTGTTCAAACCTGATGGCACTTGGGTGGATGTCTCACCGCGCAAAGGCTCGGCTTTGTTTTTCCGGCATGGCTTTGGCATGGACTCGGTGCGGCACATAGGTTGCCAAGTCACAGGCGGCGTGTCTAAATATGTAGCGCGTATCAATGTGATGTTCACTGGCTAAGACTCATAGCCTCAGCCTGTTTGGACAAGACATGCTGGTGCAAGGTGGTTTGCAGCTCCAGCGGTTGTACCGGTTTGGGAATAAAGGCATCGACACCCACCACGCTTGCGTTGTCCCGCGCCTCTTTGTACACATCAGCACTCAACACAATCACCGGTATTTTCGATTTTTCATTCGGCAGGGCGCGTATATGGCGTGTGGCGGTCAAGCCGTCCATCACTGGCATATGAATGTCCATGAGCACCACATCAAAGTCTTGCTGCTGCAAGGCATGCAAGGCCAATTCACCGTTTTCACAAAACGTGGCCACATGGCCCATGCGTTGCAATAAAAACGCCAAAAACTTTTGATTCACAGGATGGTCCTCCGCCACCAGTATGCGAAGGCTGATGTTTTGTGTAAGCGTTGTGTCTTCGTTTGAGGTGATGGCTGCTTTGGCTAAGGGCGTGTAGGGCACCAAAGGCAGTTTGACAACAAATCTGGAGCCTTGGCCCACCTGGCTTTGCACCTGTATTTCGCCCTCCAGCATGCGTGCCAAGCCTATGGAAATCTCCAAGCCCAAACCCACGCCTGAGAATTGGCGTGACAAACCAGAGTCCACTTGGTAGAAGCGCTGAAACAATTTGCTCAGTGATTCCTTTTGCACGCCGATGCCCGTGTCTGCAACCGTGAACTCAAAAAATGACTGACCCGATGCATCCGTGCTGGTTTGAAACTGCAAATGGACATGGCCTTTCTCGGTGAACTTGATGGCGTTATTCAAAAGGTTGAGCAAGATCTGACGCAACCGAGTGCCATCGGATTTCACCCAAAAAGACTGTGCAGGCAGGTCCTTGAGCAGAAAGCCCAGTTGCTTTTGCACCGCCAGCGGCAGCATGATGGCGTGGACATCCATCATCACAGCGCGTAAATCCACTTCTTCGGCCTGGATGCTCATCTTGCCCGACTCCAGCGCAGACGCATCCAAAATATCGTTGAGCAATTTCAAGAAATGCCCCGCTGAGTTATTCACCGTGTGGATGAGATCGGCTTGTTGGGGGCTCAGCGGCGTGGTCGCCAGCACACTCAAGATGCCAACGATGCCATTGAAGGGTGTGCGTAATTCATGACTCATATTGGCCAAGAACAGGCTTTTGCCTCGGCTGGCCGCTTCGGCTTCTTGCTGGGCCAAACGCAGTTGGTCGTTAAGCGTGGTGAGCTCAGCCTTTTCAGCTTGCTGCAAACGGTGACGCCTTAGCAAACCAAAGGCCGTGGCCATCAAAAAGACCAATTGCGCCAAAGTCAGCAGGGTGATTTGCTGGTTTTGCGCCAACAGATCCGTATTTTGTTGCTCCATCAAAATCGACGCCATCAGGTCTGCTGACGTGCCGATGGAATGGCTCTCCGCTTCAAAGTCAGCCATGTCTTGGCGCAGTTGGCGCCATGCGGGGTCACGGTTGCCGGAACTGCTGATTTCTTGCTGCGCCCTTGAAACAAATTCGTGGATTTTTTCAACATAGGCAATGTTGTCCGGGTTCTTGAACATAAAGGCAGAGCCGGGTGATTCGCGAGCGATGTCTACCTTGCTTGCCAACAAGTCCAGATGCATTTGCAAAACGTCCTTGGGTAAAGGTTGTTTTCCATCCAAATGCAGTGCCAAGGATTGCTGAAAACGCAAAAATTCGCGGTCTAGTAAAAAAGCCGGTGCGGTCAGCGAGTCCACGCGCAAGTTGCTGATCGTAATGATATTGCCCTCGACAAGAGCCTTGTCGCCGAACATCTCGCTCTTGATGCTTCCATCCGGATTGTAATCCGGAAACCGGACCTTCTGAATCTCGACGGGCCCCGAACCCGGGGGGGCCAGCTCCGGCAGCGGAGGCGCGGCAGCCGCGCCTCCCGCCAGGGCCGCCGCCAGAAGGCCTGTCGCCAGGAACCGGGCGCGCCGTTTGTCAGTCCACAATTTCATCGATCCGCCTCAGCTCCTCCCAGAGCGATTCCAGACGCGTAAACGGGACCGAGTTTTCCCGGTCCGACAGCGCCTTTTCCGGCGCCAGGTAGGTCTCCAGGAACACGGCGTCGCAGCCCGTGGCGACAGCCGCACGGGCCAGGGCCGGCGCCCATTGGCCATCCCCGCCCGAGTGATCCTTCTCCCCGCCCGGGCGCTGCACGCTGTGCGTGGCGTCAAAAATGACCGGATAGCCGAACTCCCGCATGATCAGCAGGCTTCGCATATCGGCCACCAGGTTGTTATACCCGAACGTGGCGCCACGCTCGGTGACGCACAAGTTCTGATTACCCGTGCTGGCCGCCTTTTGCAGAACGGTCTTCATGTCCCAGGGCGCCAGGAACTGCCCCTTTTTGATGTTGACCGTGCGCCCCGATTCGACCGCCTCCAGGATCAGGTCCGTCTGGCGGCACAAAAAGGCCGGAATCTGCAGGATGTCGACCACCGCCGCCGCCGCGCGCACGTCTTCCCGCTCATGCACGTCCGTCAGCACCGGCACCTTGAACGTCTCGCGCACCTCGCGCAGGATCGCCAGCCCTTCTGTCCGCCCCGGCCCGCGAAACGATTTCAACGATGACCGGTTCGCCTTGTCAAACGAGGCTTTGAAAATAAGCGGGATCCCCTTCCGCCGCGCCAGGGCGACAAGCGCCGCGGCCAGCTCGAGGCAGTCCTCCCGGTTTGAAATGACGCACGGCCCGGCAATCAGGGCCAGCGGCTTGCCGTCGCCGAACTCCACGTCTCCCGCCTTCACCACGTGACGCATATCACCCGCCTTCCCGGGCTTCCGCCCGCCGGACAGCCTCTTCCGCCACGGCCACATCCTCCGGCGTGTCCACGCCGATTCCTGCCGCCGCGGCCTGGATCACCTTGATCCGGCCGCCCATGTAAAGAGCCCGCAGCTGCTCCAGCTTCTCCACCCCCTCCAGCTCGCAGGGCGGAGTGGCAAGCAGGCGGTGAAGGAACTCGACCCGGTACGCATAGATCCCGATGTGCCGCCAGCGCCGGACGGTGTCGCCCGCATCGCGCACATACGGAATCGGCAGACGCGAGAAATAGAGAGCGCCCCCCCGGGCGTCCCAGACCACTTTGACCACCGAGGGCGCCGCCTCGTCGCGCGGGTCGGTGATGGGGCAAGCCGCCGTGGCCATGTCCCAGCCCGGCTCGTTGAAGCTGCCGGCCAGCTCGTCGATCAGCCCCGGATCAATCAGCGGCTCGTCCCCCTGGATATTGATCACGACGCCGGCCGCCGTTCCCTGGACGGCCTCGGCCACGCGATCGGTTCCGGTGGGATGATCGGGCCGGGTCATGACGGCGCGGCCGCCAAACCCGCGCACGGCCGCCGCAATGCGCTCATCGTCGGTGGCGACAACCAGCGAGGTGAGCCTCTTCGCCAGGGAAGCGCGCTCCCAGACGCGTTGCACCAGCGGTTTCCCGCAAATGGAAACCAGACTTTTGCCGGGCAGCCGGGACGAGGCCCAGCGCGCCGGAATGACGCCCGCCACCTTCATGCCCCACCCGCCTGGTCGCGATCGAGGTTTTCCAGCAATTCCCCAGGCGTGCAGGTGGCGGTTCCCAGCTTGCCCACCACCACGCCGGCCGCATAATTCCCCAGCACCGCCGCCTCATGCATGGTGGCGCCGGCCGCCAGGGCCAGCAGGCACGTGGCAATCACCGTGTCGCCCGCGCCGCTGACGTCGAAGACCTCGCGCGCCCGGGTCGGAATCTGCACCGGCGCCTGCCCCGGGGTGACCAGGTACATGCCCTGCGAGCCCAGCGTGACCACCAGCGCCTCCGGGCGCCACTTCGCCATCAGCCGCTTGGCCGCCTCCCGTAAAATCCGGTCTTTCAAGGGCGCGCCCACGTGCGACCGCGGCGCCAAGCCGGCGCAGACATGGGCCTCCTTGCAGTTCGGCGTGGCCATGGTGATCCCGCGCAACCGGATGCTCCGGTCATCCTTGGGATCATAGCCCACCGGCACCTTCATCCGGTGCGCGGCTCGCAACACGGCGTCGATGGCCGGCTGCTTGACCGCTCCCTTTCCGTAATCCTCGATCACCGCGCCGGTGCATCCCCTCATGGCCCGGGCCACCTTGGCGGAAAACGACGCCAGCACATCGGCATCGAACTTCATATTGTGTTCGCGGTCCACCCGCACCACCTGCTGGCGCTCCGCCAGGATTCGCGTTTTTTCGGTGGTGGTGATCCCCTTCACGCGAATGACGCCCTGGGTGGAAATGCCCGCCTGGTCAAGAACCCGGATCAGGTCGTCGCCTGTTTTATCCCGCCCGGCAATCCCGGCAACAACCGCGTCGCCTCCGAGCGACCGCACGTTCATGGCCACATTCGCCGCACCGCCGGGCATGTCGCTTTCCTGGGTGACCAGAACCACCGGCACCGGCGCTTCGGGCGACAGGCGCTCGGCGCTGCCCCGGATAAACCGGTCGAGCATGAGATCGCCCAGAACCAGGATCTTCTGCCTGCCAAACCGGGAAACCAGCTCCCGGGCTCGCGTTCGATCCATCATGGCTGAGTTCCTTTCCAATAATGGCGCCCCCCCGGAGCGCCTCCCGCATCCACCTCGCACGATATCTCCACGACGCCAAGCCCCTCCATCGAAAGCCATTCCTGCGCCAGGCAGTCGAAGCGGCCGGCCGGCGACGCCATGGGGCCCGCCTTCAGCCGGTAATGCACGGCAGGCCGCCCCGGTAGCTCGACGGGCAAGACAGACAGCTGGATATGCTCCATCCGGCGGATCGGCTTGGACTCCTGATCCGTGACGGTAAGCGATCCATCCCGAATATAGAACGTCGCCCGCCGGTTAAGCGGGCGCAGCCACTCGACGATTCCGGCAGCATTGCTGATCGCGCCCAGCTGCTCCAGTTCAGCCGGCACATAGGCGCCCGTCCCTGATTCAATCAATGTCACGGAGGGCTGTTCCAGCCGGACGCTCAGCCCCCGGGAAGGCCGCCACCCCACCCTCACCTCGGGAATGATCAGCCCCGCCTGATCGGCGCCGGGCTTGGCCGGAACGGTCACGCCGGTCAGAACCAAATCGTAGGGAAAGGCGATCCGGCTCTCCCGGATGGCGAGCCGCGTCTGAAACCACTCCTCGTTCTTGACCGACACGATTTCCCTGAATCCTCCCGTCCGGACCGCCAGCATGACGAAAATCAAAAGGGCGGCGGCGAGAAAGAACAGGAAAGCGACAAAGGACCGGATCGGATGGCTATCGGGCTTTTCAACCTCCGGATCAAGATCCTCGAAATCGTCGTGCTCCCGCTTACGGTTGATCGTCATGACGCCGCCTCCCGGGTGCGGGTCCCGAAGAGGGCCGAGCCGACGCGGATCCAGGTGGCGCCTTCCTCGATGGCCGTTTCAAAATCGTATGACATGCCCATGGACAACTCGGGCAGCGGCGTGCCGGTATCCTGCTGGATCGCCTCGCGCAATTCGCGCAGCCGGCGGAAGTGCGGGCGCGTCTTTTCGGAATCGGATTCGGCGGGCGGAATGGTCATCAGCCCTGTCAAGACCAGATTCGGCAGCGCATTGGCCCGGATTGCCGCGGCCGATGCGGCGGCCGGCTGAAGGCCGTATTTGCTCGCCTCCCCCGACACATTGACCTGCAGCAGGATGTCCAGCCTCCGGCCTTCATCGGCCGCGGCGGAATCGAGTTTTTCAAGGAGCTCAATGGAGTCGACCGAATGGATCACCGAAAAGAGACGGGCCGCCAACCGGGCCTTGTTGGTCTGCAGGTGGCCGATCAGATGCCACTGAAGGGACGATGGGCACAGGGGAATCTTGGCCAGGGCCTCCTGGACCTTGTTCTCCCCGAAAACGGTCAGGCCGGCGGACGCCGCCAGGCTCACCGCGTCGGGGCCGAAGGTCTTCGTGACGGGCAACAGCTTGACGCAGTCGGGCTGCCGGCCCGACCGTGCGCAAGCGTCCGCCATCCGCTGGCGAATCGCCTCCAGCCTCTCCTGGAATGTCGCGTCCATGTTACGGTGTCTTCCCCCTGAACCTGTCACAATTCCTGCCGCCCCCGGATCGCCCTGGACAGCGTCACGCTGTCCGTATACATGACCCCGCTGCCTGCCGGCAAGCCGGCCGCCAGGCGGGTGACCCGGACGGGCAGCCCCTGGAGGCACTCCCGGATATAGCCGCAGGTGGCTTCGCTCTCCACGTCCGTATTCAGCGCCAGCAGAACTTCGCGGAACTTTTCCGCCGTCACCCGGCGAATCAGCTCCTCGAGGCGCAAATCCCCGACGCCCATGTTGCCGGCCGGCGATAAGCGCCCCAGCAGCGCATGGTATCGCCCGTTGAATCCGCCGCTCTTTTCGATCAGCAGGATATCGCTGGGATCTTCCACGACACAGAGCAGCATGCCGTCCCGCTTCGGATCCGAACAAAGCGTGCACGGATCTTCCTGGAGCGTCGTGATGCTGCCGCACCGCGAACAGCATCGCACCTCCTCGGCCACGGCGCGAAGCGCCGCATCCAGGTCGGCCAGCAGCCCCCGCGGCTCCCGGGCCAGGCGCAGCGCCATGCGTTCGGCGGTCCGCCGCCCCACTCCGGGCAGGCGGCCCAGCTGCGCACTCAGCCGCTCGAGATGCTCCGACGCCTTCATCCCAGCCCGCCAAGGCCGGGCACATTGAAGCCGGACGTCACCTTGGCCATCTCCTTGGCCATCATCTCGCGCGCGGCGGTCAAGGCCCCGTCCACGGCGGCCTTCACGCTGTCCTCCAGCATCTCGGCATCCTTCGGATCAATAATCCTGGGGTCGATCTTGAGCGAGACGAGCGTGCCGTCCCCGCGGGCCTTGGCGGTCACCATGCCGCCGCCGGAGGAGAACTCGACCTCTTTCTCGCCGATTTCCTTCTGAATCCGCTCGATGTCTTTCTGCATCGTCGCGGCCTGCTTCATCAACTTCATCAGATTCGCCATATCGCTCTCCCGTCCTTATGAGCCGGCATCCGCCCGGCCCTGCTGAATTTCGATGATGCGGCCCTTGAAAACACGAATCGCCGTCTGAACCAGTGGGTTTTCAACCAGATCGCGGCGTGAAACCAGGTCGGGCGATACCTCCGGCTCGGCCGGCTCTGCCGCCGGTGCGGCCTGCGCGGTCACAGGCGCGGAAACCGCTGCAGCCGGAGGCGCCTCCGGAACCGGATCGGCACTCGTAGCCGTTTCGGAAACAATCCTGAACTCCACCGCAACGGTGCGTCGCAGCACTTCATGCAGGCCCAGCCGCAGGGCGTTCAGATAAGGCGGAGTCCCGGCGACCTTTTTCATCTGCTCCGCGAAAGCCGGATCGAATGCCACCGTAACCTGCCGGCTGTCGGCCCCGATCGGGCGTCCGTGCAACAAAAGGGTTTTGACGGCCGTGGCGCGCCGCGACGCCTCGTTAAGCACGGTCGCCCAGTTCGCCTGAAGCCGTTTCAGCTCGTCCCCGGCGTCCGCGGCCAGCGGGGCGGCTTCGGCCTGCATGTGAAAGGCGGGAGCCGGTTTGGCCCTGGCCACGGGGGGAGCGGAGGCGGCAGCGCCCCCTGCGCCGGCCGCCAGCATCTCCTTGAGCGCATGCATCTGGACCAGCAACTCGTCGATGGAAACCGTGGCAGCGGCCCTGGAGCAGCGGATCAAGGCGGTTTCGAGAAGGGTTTTGCGGGATAGCGCGTAGCGGATCCGGTTCTCGCTCTGAACCAGGAGATCCGCGATGCGCAGCAGATTGTCGGCCGAGGTCTTGCCGGCCAAAGCCCGAAGCGTTTCGGCCTGGTCGTCCAGGATATCCAAAGCGGTGGCGGCATCCGGCGCGCAGGCGACCACCAGCAGATTCCGGAAATACTCCAGCAACTCCACCACAACCCGATGCATGTCCTTGCCGGCCTGGTCCATGGCGTCAATCTGCCGGATCAAGCCGGACAGGTTGCCATCCAAAATGGCCCCCACCAAATCCTCCAGGTCTTTGCGGGAGATGAGCCCGAAAACGGAGAGCACATCATCCTCGGCAATCGCCGCGCCGCGGAACGCAATCAGCTGGTCCAGGGCGGACTCCGCATCGCGCATGCCGCCCTCGGCGCCGCGGGCGATGGCCAGCAGGGCGTCGCGCGTGATCTCCACCTTCTCGGCCTTGGCGATCTGGGCCAGGTGGGAGACGATATCGCGCGACGAAATTCGGCGCAGATCAAACCGCTGGCACCGGGATATGATGGTGGCCGGCACCTTGTGCGACTCGGTGGTGGCGAAAATGAACTGGACATAGGGCGGCGGCTCTTCGAGCGTTTTCAGCAGCGCGTTGAAAGAGCCGGGCGACAGCATGTGCACTTCGTCGACGATGTACACCTTGCTCCGGCACCGGGAAGGCGCATAGCGGACATTGTCGATGATGATTTCCCGGACCTTGTCGACCTGCGTGTGGGAGGCGGCGTCGAACTCGATCACATCGAGGCAGGTTCCCGCGGCGATTTCGCGGCAGTTTCCGCAGACGCCGCAGGGCGTGGAGGACCGGCCCGTTTCGCAGTTGAGGGCCTTGGCCAGGATGCGGGACAGCGACGTTTTCCCGATGCCGCGGGGCCCCACGAACAAGTAGGCATGGGCCACGCGGCCGGCGGCGATCGCATTCTTCAAGGTCCGCGTGACATGCTCCTGTCCCACGACCTCGTCAAACTGCTGCGGGCGCCACTTGCGCGCCAATACTTCGTATGCCATTGGAACCCCGTTCTTGTTCCGGATTCGACCCGATGCCCAGGATACTCAGAGCACCTGGTCAACCGGCTTGCCGTTGCTACCTTCCGGTCCTGGCGGGATTACGTCGGCGGCCCGGCCTCCAAGCCCCAGGCACCGGGGCGAACCCGGAACCGGTTCGCGCGCTGTAAGAGGACTGCGGGACACTCTAGACCGGATCGGCACGGCAATCAAGCTTAGAGCGTCGAAATCACGGAACCGATCCCAGTTGCATCGGGGCGGCGAGGCGGTTAGTATGCCGCGATGAACGATCCTGAAATCGATCTCCTGTTGCATACGCGCTATATGACGATGGCGCTTCGCGAAGCGGAGGCGGCGGCCGAAGCCGGCGAGGTCCCTTGCGGTGCTGTGATTGTCAAGGAAGGGCGGATCCTGGGGCGCGCGCACAACCAGGTGGAGCAACTGCGGGACCCGACCGCACACGCGGAAATCCTGGCCATCACCCAGGCCGCCGCTGCCCTGGCGGACTGGCGGCTGACCGGTTGCACGATTTATGTGACAAAAGAGCCCTGCCCCATGTGCGCCGGCGCCATCGTGCTGGCGCGGATTCCCGAGCTCGTGTTCGCCGTGCCGGATCCCAAGCGGGGCGGCGCCGTTTCTGTTTTTTCCATTGTGGACTGCCCGACACTGAATCACCGGGTTCATGTGACGCAGGGGGTGCTGGCGGCGGAATGCAAGGCGGAGCTCCAGGCCTTCTTCAAAAAGCTGCGCCTTCAGGATTCCGACTAGGCGGCTAGCCGAACTTGATCACGATATCATCGGACTTTTCCTGATCATCCGCCT
>CAIKKV010000215.1 GCA_903828035.1 uncultured bacterium | reverse complement strand
TTGACCCCGAAACGGGACACGCCATCCGGGTGATTCTCGGCCATCTCGTGCGGCAGGAGATCGTCCGCAGCCTGCAGCAGACCCAGGGGCTCGGCTCCATGCTCCAGCAGTTCCACCGGCTCTATGATGAAACCATCCGCCGCCGCGGAGCCTTCACCTTCACCGATGCGCAGTACCTGCTGACCCCCCGCAACCCCATGGGCGCGGGCTCCATCAGCCGCCAGGCCGGCGAAGCCGACCGCCTCTATATCGATTACCGGCTCGATGCCCGGCTCGATCACTGGCTGCTCGACGAGTTTCAGGACACCAGCGATTTGCAGTGGGAAACCCTCGACAACCTGGCCTCCGAAATCATCCAGGACACCGGCGGCGATCGCTCCTTTTTCCTCGTGGGCGATGTCAAACAGGCCATCCATGGCTGGCGGGGCGGCAATTCGCGCCTGTTCGGCGAGCTGCTGAAACGCTACAAGGACGGCATACACCTTGAAACGCTCAGCGAGTCCTTCCGCTCCACCAAGCCCGTCCTCGCTTTCGTCAACCGCCTGTTCTCCGATCTCGAGGGCCTCGACATGCCGCCCGCGGCCGTCGCCTCCTGGGCGGAGCTCTGGAAGCCGCACGTCAGCCGCATTGACAAGCCCGGCTGCGCCGCCTGGATCGAGCCCGTTGTCGAAAACGGTGATGAGATGGACGACGCCGTGTACCGGGCCGCGGCCGGCCTGATCCGCGAGTTGAATCCGGTCGCCCGGAGCCTTTCCGTGGCCCTGCTGCTTCCCACGAACGCCGACTGCACGAAGGCCGCCGATGCGCTGCGCCGCGAGCTGGCGGAGGATCGGATCCCGATCGTCAACGAAGGCGCCGCGGGCCTGGCCGACAACCCCGTCGTGGCCCTGATGCGATCCCTCTTGAAAACAGCCGGCCACCCCGGCGACACGCTGGCCGTTCTCCACCTGCGAATGAGCCCGCTGGGATCGGTTGTGGACGAGGCCGGCGCCCGGCTTCCGCTGCTCCTGCAGGCGCAGATCCAGAATGAGGGGTTTGCCGCGTTGATCCGCACCTGGGCCCGCCACCTCGAAGCGGCGTCCGGCCCCCTGGACCGCTTCGGCGCCAAACGCCTGCAGGACCTCCTGAGCCTGGCCTCCGCGGCCGACGCCGACGGGATCCGCGACCCCGATGAGCTGATCGCGCAGATTGAAAACAAGGAGTTGCGCGAACAGACGGCGGGAGGGGCTGTTCGCATCATGACGGTCCACCAGTCCAAGGGGCTGGGATTCGACGCCGTTTTTGTCCCGCTTTTGAAAAACGACGATCTTCGCCAGCCCGGCCAGCTCGACCTGGTCTCCGGCCTGACGGGCGAGCAGCCCTGGATTCTCAAAATGCCGCGAAAGGTTGTCTGCCAGGCCGACCGGGTGCTGAAGGAAAGGCTGGAGCAGGCGACCGCGGAAAGCGCCTTCGCCAACCTGTGCGTGCTATATGTGGCCATGACCCGGGCCCGCCAGGGGCTCTACGCCATCACGGGATATGGCCGCAAAGACCGGAAGAGCGAGCGGAGCCTGTCCGCCGGCATCCTGATGTCCCAGCGCCTGCTGGGGACGGATCAGCCGGAATCGGCGGAGGGAGCCCGGCGCATGGCCGGCGGCGTGCCCCTGCGCGTGCTCGCGGAGGAAGGCGAGTGGGCGTGGGCCGAGTCGATTCCCCTCACCGGCCCCGCTCCGGAACAAGCGGCCGCGGGCGGGGCGACTTTCCCTTCCAGCCCCGGCCTGCAGCCCCGGCTCCTGCGGCTCGAGCCGTCGCGCGGCGGCGGAGAGGACCGCCAGGCGGACTGGCTGTTCAAGCCGGAATCCCGAGGCGTTCTCGAGTTCGGCACGCTGATCCACGGCTACCTGTCGCGCGTGGAATGGAGCGAGGACGCCGATGTGGAGGCCATCCTGTCCTCCTGGAAGCCTGAAACAGCCGTTCCCGAGGACGTCCGGGCCGATGCCGCGACCCAATTCCGGCGCCTGATGAGCGCTCCCGATGTGCGCCAGGTGCTGGCCAGGCCGGCGGCCCCGGCCAGCCTGTGGCGGGAAATGCGCTTCGAGCTCGTCGATGGCAACACCTGGGTGAGCGGCGCGTTCGACCGGGTCACCGTCTTCCGGGATGCCGGCGGCCGCCCCCGGCGGGCCGAAGTCATGGATTTCAAAAGCACCCGGGTCCAGCGCGAGGCCGACCTCGCGCCCGCCGCCGCCCTTCACCGCCGCCAGCTCCTGACGTACCGCCGCGCCTTGTCCCTTATTTTAAAACTGGACGAGGCGGCCGTCACCATGCGGATCCTGTTCACCCGCATGGGCAAGGTGTTCTCACTGCCGGCTCATTGAACGCCGCAATAGATGCCCCAGGCCTTGCCGCTATTGCTGGATAGCGCGAACTGGATGGAGTTCGCCCCCTTCTTCCACGCGACCTTGGCCGTGTAAACGCCGGGGGCGGCGGGATTGGCAGCCTTGGGCTGGCAGCTCACTTCCCTGCCGTTCACCCAGGCCTTCACCGGCCCGTCCGCGCCAAAGCGCAGCTCGCCCTTGAACGCCTTGCTGGACCGGTAGGACGTGGCGATATACAAAACCCCGTCCTTGTTGCCGTGCACGCCACGGACGTCGATGAAGCCGTCCGGCATGGTGATGACCCGGCCCTCGATATCCTCGCGGCACAGGCTGGCCGAAGGCAGCGGGACGGTGCGGATATCCGTGACCGGCTCCAGGAGATTGCTCACCGCGACCTTGGTCAGGATGACGCGCGCCCAGCTCTTCTTCTTGAGGTTCGGCGTGACGCGGATCCCCTTCCAGGTGCAGGTGCCGCGATAGTCCTTGCGCCGCTTGGCGTCGGCGAGGCGCTGCTTGGCGGCCGGAATGGCCTTCTTGTACTGGGGCAGCCATTCCGCCTGCGCGACCAGCATTTCGTCCGTCATCTGGGAAATGGCCTCGGGATCGCAGACGGCGCCCGTCAGCGGATCCATCATCATCGCCTGCTTGAGCAGCGCGACATCGCCCTTCACGGCCGCCTCGACGGCAAGCCGCTGCACCGAGATCGAGACAGTGCAGACCGCCGCACAGCCGAGGGGCAGATCCCCGACGATCGGGATGCTCACCCCGTTACGGTCCACGTAGCCGGGCAACTCGACGATGGAGTCCGCCGGCAGATTCGTGATGGCGCCGTGGTTGACGACATTGAAATGGCCCCGGTACACGCGCCCGGTCTCCAGGCCTTCAATGATATAGCTGCCGTGCTCGTGCCCGCGGTTCTCGGCCGAGATCGGGCGGTCCTTGGCTTTCATCCATTGCGGATACTCGGTGTTGAACCACTGGCGTCCTTCCCGCGCCACGCGAAGATAGCCGCCGGTTTCCCCGTTGATCCAGGACGAGAGCGAGATCCACTTTCCGATCTCCTTCGTGTGCTTCCGGTACCAGGGCAGGTACTCGGACAGGTGGCCGTTGCTCTCGGTCGAGTAATAGCCGAAGCGGCGCAGCATATCGATGCGGACCTTCTCGGTCTCCTTGTAGACAGGGTGCTGCTCAAAGCCTTCCAGCAGGCGGCCGGTCCAGTCCTTGCCCTTGTAGAGAACCTGCGTGTACCAGGTCTGGTGATTGATGCCGGCGCAGATAATGTCGACCTCGGCCGGCGCGACCGCCACGTAGCCGCGGTCGCCCGGCTGCTTCTTCCTGTTGACCAGCAGCTTGATGACTTCGACGAGCTGGTGATGGCCGCCCATGACGCCGTGACAGAGGCCGATCGTGTTGACCTTGCCGTAGTGAATGGCCGCCCAGGTGTTCATGGCGTTCGGATTGGCATAATTCAACAGAAGCGGCTTGGGAGCGCATACCTCCCGGATGTCCCGGCAGAAGTCGAGAACAGCCGCGATATTCCGCTGGCCGTACATGATGCCTCCCGCGCAGAGCGTGTCGCCGACGCACTGGTCGACGCCGTACTTCAGGGGAATCTCGATGTCGGTGGCAAAGCCATCCAGCCCGCCGATGCGGACGCAGCTGATGATGTAATGGGCTCCCGCCAAGGCCCGCTTGCGGTTCGTGGTGGACTCAATCGTGGCCGCCAGCTTGTTTTCGCGGATATCCTTGAGGCACAGCTGGGTCACCATGTCCAGGTTGCGCGGGTTAATGTCGGTAAACGCGAACCGGGTGTCACGGAACTCCGGAACGCTCAGGATATCGCGAAACAAACCCCGGGTGAACCCGATGCTGCCCGCCCCGATAATGGCCACTTTGATCGACATGTCTGCTCTCCTTTAAAAATCACAACACTTACGGATACTCGTTGCACAACAGGTACAGGGGCGCCTCGTCCTCTTCAACGGCGGGATAACGGGGCATGGGCTCGTAAAAGCGATTGTCGCCGGAATCGTCGTTGACGCGGGACACCTCCCCGCCCAGCACGCGGCCGGATCCTTTCACGGCATAAAACCGGTGATAGCAATAGGGCGGCAGCGTGATCGATTCGCCCGGCTGGAGCTTCACCAAGCCCCCGGCCTTCACCTTCGTCGCGATCCCGTCCACGCTCACGACCAGCGGCTGGCGGCGGTCGAGCTTTTCCGTCTCCGGGTCGGCGTTCCAGAGCTGCAGCTCCAGCACGCCGCCGCCCCGGTTGATGATGTCTTCCATCTTGTTCCAGTGGAAGTGAACGGGCGTCTCCTGGTTCTCGCCCACCAGGAGCAGCTTCTCGCAATAATCCTTCAGCGTCGGGCAGGGCTTTTTCGAAAAGGTGCCATTGCGGATCGTGAAGAGCAGCAAGCCGCGCTTTTCGAAATAGCCGCTCCCGAAGTCGGTGATATCCCACCCCAGCTTCCGATCCCGGATTTCATCGGCTTCCGGGCCGGCTTTGCGCCACTGGCCGGGCGACCAGCAGGCCCAGATGGGCAGGAAGAACTTGTTCCGGTCCAGGAATCGCATGGCGGTGGTTAATTCGCGATTGATCCAGCTGCGTTTCATGAAGGCCTCCGGGGCGTTAAACGAAGTGTGACGATCTCAAACGGCTTGAAGCTCAGCTCAATCACGCCTTTCCTCCAGGCCACATTCCCCTGGTGCTCCTCCAGCATGTTCGTCAGGGTCGCCTTGCCCACCGGCAGCGCGGTGAGGAGGCTGCAGGTTGTTGCCGCGCGCATGCTCTCGTACAGGCGCACGATGCAGTCCCCGCTGCCATCCTCGGCCGGCTTCACCGCCTCGATGATCACGTTCGGCGCGTCCACGGAGAAGAGCGATACGGCCGGCGCCGCGCCCGGCTGGAGGCTGGCGGGAACGTTCAAGTCCCAGGCTTCGCGGACCACATTCGACCCGAAGAACGACCCGTTCCAGGAGTAGAAGGAATAGGTGAACTCCTGGAGCCCCATGTCGGCGGTCGCGTCGGGCGCTTTCGGCGAGCGCAGCAGGGTGAGCTGGATCGAGCCGCCGATGACATTGACGCCGTATTTGCAGTCGTTCAGGACGGCCGCCCCGCGATTGCCCTCCTCCACCGCGGTCCATTTCTGGTTGCAGACCTCGAACCG
>CAIKKV010000214.1 GCA_903828035.1 uncultured bacterium | reverse complement strand
TGTCCAGCGCGATCACGCCGCCGCCCTCGAAGCCGAAGGCCACGCTGCAATCCCCCGCGATCGGCCCCGTGGTCCAGACGTTGTTGCTCCACGATCCGGCCGGCGCGGTGCCGCCCACGCTTTCGCGCCGCAGGAATCCGCGCTCGGGGAGGACCTCGAACGCGGCCGTGCGGTTGGATTCAACGGTCTGCGGCTCGGCCGGCAGCGCGCTGCCGCCCACGCCTTCCACGCTCGGCGTCACGGTGTATTCGGGCACGCCGCCGACCGTGGTGAAGGTATAGTCCCGCTGCGTCGTGCCGTCCTGCGAGCGCACGCGCACGATGATGCTATTGATGCCAGGGCCCAGGTGAATCCCGTAGCCGTCCAGCAGGTTGACGTCCTCGAAGCTTCCGCCGTTCACGCTGACCTGCACGCTCGCGCCGGGCGAAAACGCCGTGGGCGACAGAAGGATGCGGTTCGAGGCCGCGGCAATCGTGTAGCCGTTGGTGGTCTTGGACTTGAACTCCTGGCCCAGGGTGCCGTTCCCAATGCCGAGCCCGATCATGTCCGCGTTTCCGGCCGGATACAGGTTGGTGTCCACCGAGACCACGAACACGCTCAGACGGCGTGTGGCGACATTGCCCGCCGCATCGACGGCCTGCACCAGGATGGTGTGCAGCGCATTGGTCGCCAGGCCGGTGATCGTATTCGTGAACCTCCCGTTCGCGGCGATGGCGGATGTCACGTCGTTGCTGTTGATCAGCAGCGTCGCCCCCAGGTCCGCCTGCCCCACCAGCGTCACCGCCGTGTTGTACAGGGCCAGTCCGCTCAGGGGGCTGAACAGCTCCAGGTACGGCGCGGTCCGGTCGACCAGCAGCCGCTGGCCAGCCCGCCGCCGGTCGCCGGCGCCGTTGACCGCCACCACCTCCAGCGAGTGGGTGCCCTCCGCCAGGCCTGAAATCGCGAACTCGGCCTGCGTCGCCGGGGTGGCCGCGGTGCCCACGGAAACCTCGTCCAGGAACGCCTCGAAGGTGCACGCCTGGCCATTCGTCACCGTCACCGCCAGCGTGGCCGACGTCGCATTCAGGATCGTCGCGCGCTCCACCACCGCGTTGGTCCGCACCACGGTCTGGTAGCCGTTGGTGCCCGGCAGCACAACCGGCCGCCCGTGCTCGTTGGTCACCACCTCCCGGGAGAGGAAGTAGTTCGTGTAGGCGCCGCTCGAGGCCTGGCGGCCGCCGGCGACCGTGACGCTCACGCCCAGCTCCGGCCGGTTCGGCTCCGGCAGGTAGACTTCCAGAATCCCGGAGGGCAGGCTGAACTGGCTCGCCTCGCCCTCGCCCACCACGGCGCAGACGGCGATGAGGTTGGTCTGGCCCGGCAGCAGGCCCGAGATCGTCACGCGCTGGCCCACGCCGTTGCCGGCGCCCGCCTCGGGAGCCTGCGGCATCGCGGCGCCCCTGAATCGCATCACGCCGATCGCGGAGGAAACCTCGTTGCTGCGCACCTGGTGGGTCATGACCACATAGTGGTTCACGCCGAAGTAGTTGTAGTCGTCAAACAGCGCCACGATCTCGCCGTTGCCCACCGAGCCCAGCCGCAGGTTGCCCGGCGCCGGCGGCGTTTGCGCATAGCGGACGGTGATCGGCTCCGCCGCGGCCTCCCGGATCTGGCCCGTCGCGGCGGCCTTCACGGCGATCACGAAGTAGTAGCGCCCCGGCATCAGTCCCGCCGGCGCCTGCACGCGGGTCTTGCCAAAGGCGTTCAGCCCGGTCGCGAGCTCCTTGCCCAGATGCTTGCCGGCCAGGATGTCGGCCTCGGCGACCAGGGTGAACGAAACCACGCTGCCCGCCGACGGGTGCGCAATCTTCCAGGTGATGTCGTAGACATTCTCGCCCGCGCCCGCCACCGGGGCAAACCCGAACGTCTCCACCGAGGGCAGGAACCCGAGCTTGTACATGTCGAAGGCCTGCCGGCCCGGCGTGGTCAGCCGCCAGGTTCCGCCCTGCGTGGCGTTGATGGACAGGACCATGTCCGTGCGGTTGGTTTCGTAGCGCGCGTTCGCGGTGGGATAATCCTCGACATGGCTGAGGCCCTCCGGCGGCAGGAACTCGATGACATCATTCGTGCCGTCCGGCTGCTGGAGGGTGACCGACTGCGCGGCGGCGAGACTGCCGAGCGAGCGGATGTTGACGGCCCAGCTGGTATCCGCGGGCAGGTCCAGCTCGGTGGTCACGGGGGAGTCGAGCGCGTCGGCCAGGGACAGCGGGCCGGGCGCATTCTGTTCGCAATAGGCGGCGGAGAGCGTGATCGCCTTGGCCGACGTGATCTTCCACTCGCGGGGGCTGCCCTCGGACTCGACCAGCACATACCGCGTATCGCCCACCTGCCGCGCATTGTCCGCGTTTTGAACCACCTCGGCGTAGACCATCGCCTTCGCGGTCGGCTTGTAGATCACGGTGCTGGCATCGCCGTTCAGCATCTCAAGCAGGTAATAGCCCTGTTTCTTGAGTACCGGGTATGAAATACCCGTCGCAACGCCTGCGGCCACGTCCTTGAAGTCCCTCATGGTCTGGGCGGGATCGCCCGTGACCAGCCAGGTGGTGCAGGTGCGGCCGTAGGGCACGTTCACATACCACCAGCCCACGTTCAGCACATCGGCCATCAGGTACAGGTTGGAGGTGGCCGCGTGATAGTAGGCATTCCAGTTCGGGCTCGCCTCATTGAACTCCAGCGGGACGGGCGCGCCGTCGGGGCGGTAGACCACGATGTCACCCCGGATGGAAGCGAAGTCAAACCCGGCCTGCCGGGCGGGCGGGACGACGAGGGGCACCTCAAACACGCGCCGGCCGATGGTGGTCAGGCCCAGGGCAAAGGAATAGGGGCTGCCCGCCCGGTAGCGCGTCGCCAGCTCGGGCAGGGTCAGAAGCGGCTCCGCGATCCAATTCACCTGCAAGGGCAGCGTATTGCTGGACGAGAAGACCCATTCGCCCAGGGTGTCCTTCGTGGTGTCCACGCGCACGTAGAGCACCCGGGTGCCGGCGTCATTGGTAACCAGCATGGGCGGAGTGGCGAGCTTTCCGGCGGGGTCGCGAACCGTGATCCCGTTGGTGCTCGACACGCCCTTTGCACGCAGCAGCCAGGGCCCGGGATCGGCCAGCGTGACCTTGGCGAGCGCGACATCCGGCGAGGCCGAAATCAGGGCCAGCATGGACTCCAGGGTGCTCGCCCCGTCCAGCGCCAGCACGGACGGCTTCACCACGGCGCCATCCACGGCATTCCACAGGCCCGTGCTCGATCCGGTCACCTCGGCCAGCACATAGACCATCTTATAGTTCGCCTGGTAGTCCGCATTGCGGCCCGGCCCCGAAAAGACCAGCGGCAGCTGCGAGCCATCCGGCCGGTACAGGGCGCACGCCTCGGTCGCGTGCCCCAGCGCGATCATCGCCTTGCCGCTCGCCACATGCGCCGGGGTCAGGCGGAAACCGGTACTGAGGCCGGACTTCGCGAGGCTCTCCATCATGCTGCGCGTGCTATTGGTGATGCCGATGGCGCGGGCGCTAGCATGGCCAGCCGCCTTGATGTGCCAGCCCGCCAACTCAGCGCCCGGTTCGAGCACGGCGTAAAACTTCCCGGCTTCCTTCGCATACAAGGCGTTCCAGTCCGGCTGATTCCGGTCGAGCTGCAGCCGGTAAGCGCCGCCGGAAGGCCGGTAGAGGGACACCTTTTCGCTGTCGCTGTCGATGGCCAGCAGGAAGCGGCTCGCCCCGCTGTTGGCCACGGCCTCCGTCAGATCCAGTCTGGCGCCCGGCGCATTCGTCACGAGCAGGTTCTTCACCACGTAATCCATGGTGCAGCCCGGCGTCAGCTTGTAGATCTTCATTGAGGCATAGTTCAGCACGTTGGATCGCACCGCCGGATCCGGGTAGGCGTTGATCCAGTT
>CAIKKV010000213.1 GCA_903828035.1 uncultured bacterium | reverse complement strand
TCGACTTCGCTCGGGATGACGGAATAGGGCGCTCGGGATGACGGAACAGGGCGCTCGGGATGACGGAATAGGGCGCTCGGGATGACGGAATAGGGCGTTCGGGATGACGGAATCCGTTCAGGATAAAATGCAATTCTTGTGGGTAAGCTGGGAGCTCGTATCTGTGTATTGATGAAACTCGATCCGCACGCCGCCGGGGTCCGTGGTCCAGAATTGCCAGCTGTTATCGGCCCCGAGCTTTTTCGGCGTCGCTTCGTAGCCGTTTTCCGTGAGGCGTTTGGAAACCGGGTCGAGGTCATCGGCCTCCACGCAGAAATGCGTGATGGGGCTGACCGCCTTGGCGTCGACCCCGTCCCGCTGGAAGATCTCGATAAACGTGCCCGGGGCCAGCTCCAGGTAGAACCCGACCACGCGATCGCTCCGGATGAAGTCGAAGACTTTCTTCAGCCCCAGCCCATTGCAGTAGAAACGCTCGGCGGCTTCCAAATCGGCCGCCAACAGACAGACATGCGCAAAGCCCTTAATCATGAGCAATCCTTTTACTGTTGGCCGGCATCGCCGTTCTCCTCCGTTAGACGTTCTTTGAAATCCGCGGCGCGCAGGAATGACGCACCACCAGCCGCTGGTCCAGCAGCAATTCGCGGCGGGAGGCCTCGGGCTCCTTCAGCCGGCGGACCATCAGCTCCACCAGATGCTTGGCCAGCTCATCCGCCGGCACGCCGAGCGTGGTGAGCGGAGGATTCGAAATCAGGCCCATGGACACGTCGTCAAACCCGATGAATGACATATCCTGCGGCACGCGGATGCCGTGCTGGCCGGCCACCGACATGCCGTACATGGCGATGGTGTCATTGCCGCAGATCAGCGCGGTGGGCCGCTTTGAGGCGGGCAGCGCCAGGACGTCGTCCATGCACCGGCGATGGTCCACCGAGATACTATGGTCCTTGCGGGTCCAGAAGGGGGCTTTTTCCACACCGTGATCCTGAAGCACCGCATGGATGGTCTTCTCGTGCTTGGCGCGGTCCAGGCTCAGGCAGCCCAGGTGCTTATGCCCCAAATCCAGCAGGTGTTTCACCGCCTGGCGCATGGCCTTCTCGCCATCGCGGCTGACGCTGTCGTAATCCGGATGCCGGTTCTGGAACAGCACGGCCGGCATGCCTTTCGGAATCAGCGACAGGTCGTCGTGACAGGTGATCAGGCCGTCCACGCCGCGGTCCAGCACCACGCGGAAGGCGTCCTTCGCATCGTCCATGGTCTGCCAGAAAGAGCAGATGCCCGCATAGCCCTGCGCGGGAAGAAGCGCCTGGATTTCCGCCACCAGATCCGAGTAGATGAGCTCCCGCGGATTGAACATGAGAATGCCGAGCGCATAACTGCGCCGGGTGCGCAGGCCCCGCGCCGCCAGGTTGGGCCGGTAGCCGAGCTTCTCCGCCACGCGCCGGACGTTCTTGCGGGTCAGCGCCTTGATGCCCACCGAATCCGCCTTGCCCGAAAGCACGGTGGATACCGTGGCCACGCTGACGCCTGCTTCCAGCGCAATATCCTTCAGGGACACCATGAGGCCTCCAAATTTCTGAATCGTTTCATAATATCAATACATCATTCTCCGAATATGACGTCAACCCTTCAAACATCGGTGGATTTCCCGGGCCGCGCCCGGGGAGGCCGCAGGATGAGGGTCTGCCCGGCCCGGGTCTCGAACGTCAGCACCCGCCCCCCCCAGGGATCGGCCAGCCGCAGCGGCCCGCCCCGCTCGCTGCGGATGCGCACCTCGCGCGTCAGGCCGCCCCGCCGCACGGCCGACACCAGGAACGCGCCCTCCGCGCGCAAGTGGCGGAACTCCACCTCCGGCCAATCCCGGGGAATGGCGGGAAAGACGCGAAGCACCCCCGCCTGACTCTGCAGGAGCATTTCCAGAAGCGAGGCGCTGAAGCCCGAGTTGGTTTCATTCGTGAAGCATTTCCCGCCGCTCGAGCCGCGCCCGTCCCCCGCAAAGTCGAAGTTCAGGTTGAAGCCGCCCTGCCGATGCGTGTACACCTCCATGAACTCGCGCAGGAGGTCGCGGGCCTGCCCGCCCCGCCCCACCCGCGCGCACGCCGCCGCCACCCAGACCGGCGAGAAGCCGCACCACAGCCAGCGCCCCTTCGCGATGTACCGGTCGATGGAGCGCTCCGCGCGCTTGCCCCCGATGTCGGAGCACGGGTAGATCGGCGTCAGCAGGCCGGGATGCCGGTGCGAGTAGAGGAACTCCTTGCTCTCCATCTCAATCAGATGCCCGTTCCGCTCCGGATAGTCCGGGAAATGGTCGAGCCGCTCGCGGCATTGACCGGCGAAATCGGCATCGACTTCCAGGATCGCGGCGGACTCGATCACCGCCCCGAACAGCATGCGCACCAGGGCCACATCCATGGCCGGGTTCCGGCCCCAGGCCTCGTAGCTCCCCTCCCCCGCCTCAGGCATGTTCGACGGCCCGATCACATAGCGGCCGCCCCGGTCCTTTTTCAGGAAATCCAGGTAGAACCCGGCGCACTCCTTCAGGAACGGATAGGCCACCTCGCGCAGGAAGACCGGATCCCGCGAGTACCGGTAGTGCGTCCAGAAGTTCTGCGCCACAAACGCGGCATGCCCGGCCCAGTGCATCGTGGTCAGATAGGCGGGCGGAACAAGACCCGTGGGGGACGCGCAGCAGCTGAACTGCACCCCCGCGCAACCCCAATAGCGGCGGGTATACCGGCGCGTCTCCGGCAGCCATTTCCGAACGGTATCGTAATAGGGCCAGGCCAGCTCCAGGTGATTGCTCGCGTACACCGGCCAGTAATTCATCTGGATGTTCAGGTCGTTGGTGTAATCGTTCCAGCCCGATCCGGTGTTTTTCGTGCTCCAGAGCCCCTGCAGCCCGGGCATCGGAAAGCCGCGCCGCGACGAGCTGCCCAGCAGGTAGAGCCCGAAGTGGTACTGGCGCAGCAGGTTCCCGTCCGGAATCTCCACCCGCGAGGTGCCCCAGAACCGCCGCCACTGGCGGACATGGGCCGAACGAATGGCCGCATAGCCGGCCGCCGCGGCCCGCCGCACACGCGCCAGCGCCTCCCGCTTCGCGTTCCGGCTGTCCCGGCTCGAAACAAGGGCCACGTAAACAACAAACTCCGCCCGGCTGCCCGCGGTCACTGTCAGGCGCGGCTCGCCGGCGTCCTTCCCCGTTCGCACGGCGGCGCCTTCCACGCCCATCGCCAGGGTATAATCCACCCCGCCGCAGCCCTGCAGGCGCCTCCAGAGAACACCCCGCGCCGTTCCCGACGTCACCTTCGACCCGGGATCTTTCGGCTTGATGGGGAGCGTCAGGTCCATGCCAAACGCCATGGCGCGCGCCGGAGTGCCGCGGCGCGCCTCCAGTCGGCACCGCACGCGGAGGGCCAACACCTCGTGCTCCTGGCTGACCAGCGCCTCGATCGTCTGCCGCCGCACACGGGTGACGCATTCCGCCGTCGCCAGTCCGCTGGCCATATCCAGGCTCTGACCGAACTGCAGGATCTCGATCTCCTTTTCGAAGCGCGCGGTGTCCATCACAAGCGAGCCCGTGGGCATCAGGCAAAACTTCCCGCTCCACGTCGCTTCCTGGCGCTGAAATCCCTCGTCGATGGCCTTCCACTGCTTCCGGTTGATGAGTGCCTGCAGTTCGGCGAAGTTCCGGAAGGGATAGAACGAGCCGCTTTTCCCGGACCCGTCATCGCAGCGCTCATCCCACACATCGGATTTGCACAGGGGCAGCGTGATCCGCTTATGGTTGGCCATCAGCAGGGCGCCCAGGTCGCCGTTGCCCAGCGGTGCGCCGTGAAAGGGCTCACTCACCAGGTTGGCGTGAGTCAGCGTCCACACATCGGAAGGTTTCACGGCTTCCCCCCCATCCAGAAGGCATGGGTGTTGGGCTTCTCCCACAGCAGGCGGGCGACCCACACGGTGTTGTCGCTGCCGAAGCATTCGCACTCGGGGCCATACGCCTGGTCAGGGCGCGTCGGGGCGGCGTCGCCCGGGGTGACCCGTCCGAGCTTCTCCAGCATCACCCGCACGTTGGGCCCGCCGTTCTGCATCCATTCGCTGACCGTGATCCATGTCTCCCGCTCGCTGACCTCCGTCACGGCGAAATTGCCGAGCCGCGCGCCACGCTCGGGCACGAGGACCCGTTCGGTGGCCCGGAGGACGCAGAGCCGCTCCGGGTCCACCTGGGCCATGAGCAGAGGCGCGCGGTGGCGGAAGACATGGTCGTTGTTCAACCCGCGCCGGGTGTAGACGAGGAAGAGCGCGTCGCCATGCGTGACCCAGTGCTGCTGGGTGTTATAACTGCCCAGCTCGGCGCCGTCGTCGAACGTCCACGGCACGGGCGGCGCAAAGTGAAGGCCATCCTCGCCGGCCGTCACATAGCCGCGCATGTCGTTGCGCAGGGTCAGGAAGAACCGCCCCTGGGAGCGGGTGAGCGAGGGCTCGCCGAAGCCCCGGACCTCGGGGCAGGTCATCTCCGTGCCGTGCTCGACGTAGCGAAGGGTCGTGCCGTCAAAGCGGCAGCGGCACACGCAGGCAACCGCGCGGCCGCAGGCTTCCCTCCGGGCGTCCGCTCCCACGCGCGGTTCCCAATAGTAAAGGGGCAGGAGAATGTCGCCGTTTTCCAGGTCGAATCGCTGGGAGCAGCCCGCGCCCGAGTTGGCGAAGCGGCCGTTCAGCTCCGGCATGGCCATGGATTGCCAGGGGCTCCACGTGCGGGCCGCCGGATCGTACACCGTGTAGGCCGGGAGCCGGCGGAGGTCGCCGGGCGCCAGGACATTTTTCCGGTACTGCGCCTCATGCCCGGTGGAGAGCAGCTTGCCGGTGGCGGCGTGCCACCGGGGCGTGGCATCGCAGATGACCGACTCGGAGCCGTCGGGGTCCGTGCGCCGGCCAAGCGTGGCCGCATGGGGCGTCGGCCCCGACCACGTGGCGCCCAGATCGTCGGTGCGCCTTTCGTTCAACTCGTAAAAGACATCGCTCCCGGAGAGCAGGAGCTTCTGCATGGTCATCACGACAAGCGGCAGGGAATTGCCCCCGGCGGCGCCCGGCGGGATGGCGCCGGCCCGGCACTGCACCCAGCAGGTCTTGCCGTCGTACCCGCGCGACACCCACTCGTGGCGAATGCGATAATTCACGGAAAGGCTCATGGGAAATAAACTCCTACGATTTCGGAGAACGCCGCCGGCTGTTGTTGGCAGGGGCGATGCAGGGGGCGGCGGCGGCCGGCTCCCCGGCCCCGGGGGTGAAGACGTCTCCGGCCTGGGCGCGAAGCGCCCGGAAATCGCGGTTCACGCGCTCGCGCATCAGCACGACGTCCGCCCCGTGCAGCAGGAAATTAGCGCCGGCCTTGTGAAACGCCCGGCACGCCGCCTTCGTCTGGTCCATGTGGATGCCCACGCCGCGGCCCAGCTTGCGGCAGCGTTTGATCACATTCACCACGGTCCGGATGAACTTGGGGTTGTCGTACTCCTCCGGGATCTCCATCGAGCAGGTGATGTCATGCGGGCCGAGAAAAACGCCGTCGACGCCGTCAATGCCGATCAGGGATTCCAGGCGGTCGATCGCCGCCACGCTTTCAATGCCGACGATCAGGTACAGGTCGCGGTTGAACCGGCCGAAAAAGTCCCGGAGCTTCGGCTTGGGCGCGCGCCGGCCGTCCAGCATGTCGCGCAGGAACTCGCCCTTGATCGGCCGGTAGCGCACGGCGCCGACAAGGTCTTTGACTTCGTCGACCGTCTCCACATACGGCGCCAGGATGCCCTGGGCGCCGGCGTCGATGGCCATGGCGGCCCCGTGCGGGTCAGGATAGGGAATGCGCACAATCGGCGAGCAGCCGTGGGCGGCGTAGAACTGGCACATCATGGAGACCTCGGTGCGGTCAATCGGCATATGCTCGGTGCAGATGAAGACGAAATCCGACTCGAGCCCGGCACGCAGGCGGGCATCGACCGGATTTCCCAGGCTGACGATATGGGTCCC
>CAIKKV010000212.1 GCA_903828035.1 uncultured bacterium | reverse complement strand
GCTGTATGAAATCAGCATCTGGACCACCTGGGCGGCCGAGCGCCGGCGCCGCGGCGGAGAATCGGCGCCGCCCCGGTAAGGCCTCCAAGGTTTTCCAACCCCCCTTCTCCCTGTTTCCCCTCATTGCGCCTCTCCCCGGGGCCCC
The DNA here is from genome assembly GCA_903828035.1 of uncultured bacterium. Next base: position 1,941 of record CAIKKV010000212.1, on the reverse strand, counting down.
CTAGGCTCTCCTGCAGGGCAGACAAGCCGGCCGGCCCGTCCGCCCGCGAGGAGAAACCGGACATGAATGAAGAACATGGTTGCGACTACCTGATCGTCGGCGCGGGATTGGCGGGCGCCTCCGCCGCGGAAGGAATCCGGGAAGTCGACCCGGTCCGCGCCATCACGATGATTGGCGAGGAAAGCCACCTTCCCTACGATCGCCCCCCGCTGACGAAGAAGCTCTGGACGGGCCAGAAAAAGGTGGACGACCTCTACCTGCACAACCAGGCCTACTATGACCGCAATGGCATCACGGTGGTTCCGGGCCGGCGCATCATGGCGCTGGACGTGAACCGGAAAACCGCGCGCGATAACCGGGGGGAGACCTGGTCGTTCAACAAACTGCTCCTGGCAACCGGCGGCCTGACGCGCCCGCTCCGCATTCCGGGCGGAAACCTGAGGGAGCTGTGCTATTTCCGGAACCTCGACGACTACACGCGGATCCGGCAAGCGGCCGCGCCGGGAACCTCGGCGGTCATCATCGGCGGCGGGTTCATCGGCTCCGAACTGGCCGCCTCCCTCTGCGCCGGCAAGGTGAAGGTGACAATGCTGTATCCGGACGCCCACCTGTGCCAGCGGGTTTTCCCCGAAAGCCTGGGCCTCGCCATGGAAGGGCTCTTCGAGAGCCGGGGCATCCGGATCCTCAAGGGCCGGAAGCCCGCCTCCTTCGAAAGGGCCGGCTCCCGGATCTCCATCCGAACCACCTGGAGCGAGACGATCGAGGCGGACCTGGTGATCGTCGGGGTGGGCATCCTGCCCGCCGTCGAGCTGGCCTCGGACGCCGGCCTGTCGGTCTCGGACGGCATCCGCGTCGACTGCTATCTCCAATCCTCCCATCCGGACATCTACGCCGCGGGCGACAACGCCCGGTTTCCCTACCGGGTACTGGGGCCGCCCGTCCGGCTCGAGCACTGGGACAACGCCCTCAACCAGGGCAGGCAGGCCGGCCGCAACATGGCGGGCGCCTACGAGGCCTACGCCTACATGCCGTATTTCTTCTCGGATCTCTTCGGATTCGGGTACGAAGCGGTCGGGGAGATCAACACGAAGCTGGAGACCCTCGCCGACTGGCAGAAAGAGAACGAGAAGGGCGTCATCTATTACCTGAAGGACGGGAAGGTCCGGGGCGCCATGATGTGCAATGTGTGGGACAAGGTTCCGGAGGTCCGCGACCTGATCCGCCAGGAGCTGGCGCCGCCGGCGTTGAAACTCCAAGGGGCGCTTGCCTGAACGAATAAAGGAGAATGGCCATGACACAGGCCCAGGAAACCCGCCGGATGGTGAAATTGCCGCTGCCGGTCTCGGAAGTCAGGGAGCTGATGCGCGGGTTGCACCTGTGGACCCTGGCCGGGAAGCAGATCGAGCGGGAGTTCACCTTCAAGGACTTCAAGGAGGCCGTGATCTTTGTCGACCTGGTGGCCGATGCCGCCGACAAGGAAGAGCATCACCCGGACATTTCCATCTCGGACAACCGGGTCCGCCTCACCCTCACCACCCCTCAGATTGGCGGCCTCTCCCGCAACGATTTCATCCTCGCCTCCCGCATCGATGAAATCGTGTCGCTGATGTAGGCGGGCGGGCCGAGGGCAGGCCGGGCTCCGGCTAGGAAATGCCGCGGGCATGGTCCAGCTGGCGCTTAACCCAGCGAAGCGCCTTGTACTCCTTCAGCTTCCGCTTCACCCGCCGCTTCACGCGCGGCATGAGCAGGCTGCTGAACAGGAACTGCATATCCAGGCGCGCCGACTTCTTCACCCACGACGTGCCCGTGCACTGCTTGCACATGTCCGGAATCGTCCCGCCCAGGAACTGCCTCCGGAGTCCGTTGAAGGCCTTCCCCCGCCAGATCGTCTCAAACGAGGCGTCCCGCAGGTTTCCCATGGAGACCGGCGAGGCGCAGCAG
>CAIKKV010000211.1 GCA_903828035.1 uncultured bacterium | reverse complement strand
GCCTTGAAATCCACCACCGTCTCCCCCGCAAAGGAGGCCAGGCCGCTGATGTTGCCGATCCGCATGACGCGCAGGTTTTTCTTCTTCGCGAGGAGCTCCATGACCCCGGCGGCGAACTCGGGCGCCGCCACCACCTCGGCGTAGTTCTCCGAAATGAGCCGGGCCGTCTCCATGTCCAGCTCGCGGTTGACCACAATGGCGCCGCCGAACGCCGCCACGCGGTCGGCCATATTGGCCCGGTGAAAGGCGTCGGCCAGCGTGGCGGCCTTGGCCACGCCGCACGGATTGTTGTGCTTCACAATCGCGCAGCAGGGCGTGTCCATGAGATAGCGGAGGATGTTCAGGGCGTTGTCCACATCCGTCAAATTGGTCTTGCCCGGATGCTTGCCCGACTGCAGCAGCTCCACATCGGAGGCCAGGTAGCGGCCGGGCTGGATGGTCGCGACCCCGCCCAGTTGCAGGTTGCCGTTGACCAGCCGGTACAGGGCCGCCTCCTGGCCCGGGTTTTCGCCGTAGCGAAGCCCCTTGTTCACCCCGTCGATGACCCAGGAGGCCTTCTCGTAAACGAGCGTCGAGGCCGCGCCGGACTCGCCGATGAAGCGGATCTCCATCCGGGGCGCGAAGTGATCGTCCATGATGGTCTTATACGCCGCTTTGAAATCGGTCTTTTCCATTGATCAGGTCCTCTCGCCGCTCGCCCGCCGCTTGGCGGACATCACCGTGTTAAACAGAAGCATCGTGATGGTCATGGGCCCCACCCCGCCGGGAACCGGCGTAATCAGGCCCGCTTTCTCACGGACGGCCTCGTAGTCGACGTCGCCCGCCAGCCGGAACCCGGATTTTTTGGACGGATCGGGAATCCGGTTGACGCCGACGTCGATCACCACGGCGCCTTCGCGGATCATGTCGGCCGTGATCGTGTTCGGCTTGCCGGCCGCGGCGATCACGATGTCGGCCTCGCGGGTGAACCGGCCGATATCGGGAGTGCGGGTGTGGCAGATCGTGACGGTGGCGTTGCCGGTCGCGGACTTCTGCAGCAGCATGTTGGCCACGGGCTTCCCCACGATATTGCTGCGCCCCACCACCACCACGTGCGCGCCGTCGATCTTGACGCCGCTGTGGACCAGCAGCTGCACCACGCCGTGGGGCGTGCACGGGAGGAACGTCTCCTGCCCCAGCATCATTTTCCCGACGCTGACGGGATGGAACCCGTCCACATCCTTGTCGGGGTTCACGGCCAGCAGGACCTGCTCCTCGTCGTGGTGGCGCTGCAGGGGAAGCTGGACGAGGATGCCGTCGATGCGCGGATGGAGATTCATGCGCGCCACTTCCGCCAGCAATTCGGCCTGCGACGCGCTCGCCGGCAGCCGGTGATCGTCGGAAAAGATGCCGATCTCCTCGCAGGCCTTTTCCTTGGCCGTCACATAGGAAATCGAAGCGGGGTTGTCCCCCACGAGAATGACGCCCAGGCCCGGCGTCACGCCGGCGGCCTTCAGCGCCTCGACGTCGCGCCGGAGATTCTCGCGGATTTTCGCGGCCACCGCTTTGCCGTCAATGATGCGGGCGGACATGAGCCCTCCTCTTATTTCCAGATTTCCTTGACGAACGGCAGCTGCGTTTTGACGCCCATCAGGGCCAGGTAGAAGCCGCAGTCCGGATAGAGCTGGACGAGATCCTTGAGGTTCGCCATCGGATCGTAGGGCGTGCCTTCCGGAATATCATATCCCACGCACTTCGAAAGCAGGCTGAGCTTCTTCGACATCCAGGCTTCCACGATGACCGGGAGGCCAAACTTCCGGAGCGCCAGCACCCGCTCGTCGCGTCCCAGGACGGGCTGCGTGATGATGAACCGGGCCCCCGCCTCGACCTTGCGGTGCATCTTCTCAAGCTCGTGATCCTGCGGCTCGTAGGGGTTGAAGGCGACGCCGAAGGTGAAAACGCCCGGGTAGGCTTTGTTGACGAACTGCATCAGCTCCACGGACGTGATCGTATGGCAGGAAAGGCCGAGCGACTCGGCGCTGAGCTTGGGAAGCCGCTCGTTGCCGTCACCCGAGAGCGCCAGGACATACTTGACCCCCATTTCCGCCGCCTTCTTCAGGATCTCGTCGAGCTGCTGGCGCGAGTGAAAGGTGTTCAGGTGCAGCATCAGCTGCTCGGGGCGGACTTCCAAGCCCAGCTCCGGCAGCACTTCGGTGGCCTGGAAGCTCAGGTTGCCCATGGGGTTGTCGGTGATGCAGGCCATGTAGCCGCCTTCCAAGACCTTGGCGTACTTGTCGGCAAACTTCTGAAGGTCATCCTCGAGCGTTTCGCTGGCCTGCTTGGGCGTAAGCACTTCCACATGGAAGACGCGTTTATCAATATGGCTTTGCATGGGAACGGGTCTCCTCGTCGATCGCTAGATTAAAACAGGCCGCGCACCTTGCCCGTGGCCGTATCGACATCGATCCGCCGGAAGGCGGGATCCGAGGCCGTTCCCGGCATCAGCTTGATCGCCCCGGCGACCGGCACCACGAACCCGGCGCCGCGGTACACCAGGAGATCCCGGATCGGCAGCGTCCACCCGCGCGGGCGGCCCTTGGCCTCCGGGTCGTGGGACAGGCTGAGATGCGTCTTGACCATGCAGGTGCCCATCGTGGCGGTCTGCGGGTCGGCCTCCAGGGCCTCGGCCTTGGCCTTGGCCTCGTCCGTGTAGGACACGCCATCGGCCCCGTAGACCTCCTTGGCGATGATCTCGATGCGCTGGCGCAGCGGCATCGACAGCTCGTAGAGGAACTTGAACTGGCTCTTTTCATGGGAGGCGGCAATGACGGCCTCGGCCAGCTCCACCGCGCCGGCGCCGCCCTCGAGCCAGTGCTTCGACAGGGCGCACAGGGCGCCGTGCTTCTCGGCCACGCGGCGGATCATGGCGATCTCGGCGGGGGTGTCCGTGTGGAAGCTGTTGATGCAGACGACCGGGCGGACGCCGCTCTTCTTGACGATGCCGATGTGGGCAACCAGGTTCTCGCAGCCCTTTTCGAGCAGCCCGATGTTTTCCTTCGTGTAGGCGTCGTCCAGCTTCTTGCCGGGCTTCACCTCGGGGCCGCCCCCGTGCATCTTGAGCGCGCGAACCGTGGCCACCAGGACCACGGCGTGGGGCGCCAGCCCCGAGTAGCGGCACTTGAGGTTCCAGAACTTTTCGAACCCGATGTCGGCCGCGAATCCGCTTTCCGTCACATGGTACTCGCTCAGCCGGGTGCCCAGCTGATCGGCCACGATCGAGCTCTGCCCGATGGCGATATTGGCGAAGGGCCCCGCGTGGACAAAAACCGGCTGGCCCTCGAGCGTCTGCAGCAGGGTCGGGTTGATGGCGTTCAGCATCCAGGCCGTCATGGCGCCGTCCACCTCGAGGTCGCGGGTCGTCACCTCGCGGCCCGACCGGGAGTGCGCCACCACGATCCGGCCCATCCGCTCGCGCAGGTCGGCCAGGTCCTTCACCACGGCCAGGATGGCCATGATTTCGCTGGAAACGGTGATCTGGAAGCCCGACTCCATCTCGAAGCCGTCCATCTTTCCGCCCTTGCCGATCGTGATCTGCCGCAAGGCCTGGGCGCAAAAATCGATGGCCCACTTCCAGTTGACCCGGGCCGGATCGATGTCCAGCCGCTTCAAGCCGCCCTTGGCCAGGCGCTCGTCGTCGTAATTGGACTCATGCTGCATCCGCGCCGTCAGAGCCACCATGGCCAGGTTGTGCGCGTTCGTGATGGCGTCAATGTCGCCCGTCAGGCCGAAGGAAAAAGGAGTCAGAGGAAGACACTGGGACAATCCGCCGCCCGCTGCCGATCCCTTGATGTTGAAGGTCGGCCCGCCGCTGGGCTGCCGGATCGCGCCGCTCACCCGCTTGCCGAGCTTGCCAAGCCCCTCCACCAGGCCCAGGGTCGTGGTCGTCTTGCCTTCGCCCAGGGGCGTCGGCGTGATGGCGGTCACGTCGATGTATTTCCCGGTCGGCCTGGATTGGATCCGTGAAAAGGCCTTAAGGTAGTCGATCTTCCCGACGAGCCGACCCATCGGAATCAGCTCCTCCTCGAGAAAACCGGCGTCACGCCCGTTCGCCATAAAGGGCTTCAAATTGGCTTCCGCCGCTTCGGCAATCTGCCAATCCGCCATCGTCCTGGGATCCCAAGCCATATGACAACACTCCTTGCCGCAGTCGAAGATGAAACGAACATGAAAAATGTGGGGTCAGTTTGTCAAAAAGCGCTTAATGCGTCAATGTCCATGGTCAAAAAATCACGTGATTGCACACAGCG
>CAIKKV010000210.1 GCA_903828035.1 uncultured bacterium | reverse complement strand
GCAGGTTCGCCGAGGCGGCAACGGCGAAGGCGAGGCCGACAAGGAAGGTGACGTTCATGCCCTTGAAGAGGATGCCCAGCACGATGGCGATGGCGCCGATGGCGAAGGCGGAGATCTTGCCGGCGCGGATCTTGGCGTGGTCGTCCATCTTCATCTTCAGGAAGCGGTCGCAGAAGTCGTGGGCGACCGCGCCGGAGGCGGCGACGATCAGGCCGCTGACCGTGCCGAGCACGGTGGCGAACGCGATGGCCGAGATGATCGAGAAAAGCAGGTTGCCGAAGGAGCGGGCAAGGAGCGGGGCGGCCATGTTGCTGTCGGCGGGGTTGAGGACGCCGTTGATGGCGGCGCCGATGCCCATGAAGAGGGTCAGGATGTAGAAGAACCCGATGGCGGCGATGGCCACGATGGTGGACTTGCGGGCGCTGGACGGGCTGGGCACCGTGTAGTAGCGGATCAGGATGTGGGGCAGGGCCGCGGTGCCGAGGAAGAGCGCCAGCATGAGCGAGATGAAATCGAGCCGCTCGAGCAGCGTGCCCTGGACTTTGAACTTGAGGCCGGGCCGCATGAAGAGGTTGCCGGGCGTGGTGGAGGGGACGTAGGCGGTGATTTTTGCGCCCTCGCTGTCGGCGAAGCGCACCTCTTTCCAGCGCCGGATCTGGGTCTGCTTGTGGGAGACGGCCGCGAGGAGCCCAACCGGGGAGACCCGGCCGGCGGGGGCCTCGGTCTTGCCGTACAGCAGGTCGATGTTGCCGACCTGGCGGATCGTGTTCTCCTTCGAGGCGGGCGCGCCGTTGATGAGGATGCGGCCGTCGGGCTTGACCACGCTGGTCTGGATCTCATCCAGGGAGATGCCGGCGTCCTGATGGCTGACAAGCCACCACGACTCCTGCCCGTCGCGGCTGAGGCGGGCGAAGGAGGCCTTGGCGGTTTTGACCTCCTGCCGCTCGACAACGGTCCAGCCCGGATCGGTGACGGCGAGGCTGCCGTTGATTTCGGAGGCGGGCATGGATGCGTAGGCGTGGAAGGGGACGCGTCCGCCCTGGTCGGGGCGGGTCTGGAACCCGCGGTTGCAGACGGCGATGACGAGGATGGTGGAAAAGACGATGAGCAGGGCGCCCTTGATGAACTGGACGTAGGTGGTGGAGGCCATGCCGGCGGTGGCGACGATGGTGATGACGATGACGCCGACCATGATGACGCCCCAGTGGTGGGCGAGCCCGAGCAGGGGCTGGACGAGGACCCCGGCGCCGACCATCTGCGGGATCAGGTAGCAGATGGAGACGACCAGCGTGCTGATGGCGGCGGCGAGCTTGATGCCGCGGGAGTTGTATTTGGAGTCGATGGCGTCGGTGAAGGTGTATTTACCCAGCCGTTTCATGGGCTCGGCCACGACGAAGAGGGCGACGATCCAGCCGGCGAGGTAACCGATGGAGTAGAGGAACCCGTCGTAGCCCATGGTGGCGATCATGCCGCAGATGCCGAGGAACGAGGCGGCCGAAAGGTAGTCGCCGGCGAAGGCGATGCCGTTGACGGCCCAGTGGATCTGGCCGCCCGCGGCGTAGTAGCCGGCGGATGTCTTGGTCCGGTTGCCGAGGTAGAACGAGAGCCCGAGGATGAAGAGGACAAAGATGAGGAAGACGATGATAGCCATGTCAGCGGGTCTCCTTTGTGGTGTCCTGGATATTGAGCTTGTGTTCCTGGAGGCGGCACATGGCATCGTAGACCAGGGCCTGCAGCAGCGCGACGATGATAAGGGCGAACCCGTAG
>CAIKKV010000209.1 GCA_903828035.1 uncultured bacterium | reverse complement strand
TGATCGACTCTTCGATCCGGTAATAAAGGGATCTCGGCCGCTCGCCGGTCACGTATTTCTTGACGACCTTTTCCATGTCGCCCTTCCACCGGTTGTACCGGGGATTGGCCAGCAGCCCGCCGAGGTAGTGCGAAACGGATCCGACGTTGGCCGCTATCGACATCTCGTTGTCATTCAGGATGACGACCAGCTTTTTCGCCGTGCGCATGTTGTTAAGCGCCTCGAAGGAGACGCCGTTGCCCAGGGCGCCGTCGCCCACCACGGCCACCACGTTCTCCGTTCCGCCCCGCCGGTCGCGGGCCACGGCCATGCCCATGGCGGCGGACAGCGCCGTGCCCGCATGGCCGGCCCCGAAGGCGTCGTACGGGCTTTCGGAGCGCAGCGGGAATCCGGAAATGCCGCCGGTCTGCCGCAGGGTTGAAAACCGGTCCCGCCGGTCGGTGAGGATCTTGTACGCGTAGCTCTGATGGCCGACATCGAAAAGGACTTTATCCACCGGGACATCGAACACGCGCAGGAGCGCCAGCGTCAACTCCACGGTGCCCAGGTTGCCGCCGAGGTGCCCGCCGTTTTGGCTCACCGTCTCGATGATCCGCTCGCGGACCTCCGCGGCGAGAACCGCCAGCTGCGCCGGGGAAAGGGATTTCAGGCTGGCCGGCGAGACCAATGTGTCCAGTATTCCGCTCATGTTTCCCGGATTCTCCTGCTCACCGCCGACCCGCCCGAAGACGCGGATCCAGCGCATCGCGAAGCGCATCCCCCACCAGGTTGAAGGCCAGCACAACAAGGAAAACGGCAAGTGTGACAAACGTCATTTCCCACCACATTCCGTGCCAGAGGCGCAGGCGTGCATTGCTGATCATGATACCCCAGGAGGGCTCGCTTTGCACGCCAATTCCCAGGAAGCTCATGAACACCTCGGTGCCGATGGCCGAGGGGAAACGGAGGGAAAACGTGATGATGACAATGTGGAACACATTGGGCAGGATGTGCCGGAACATGATGCGGACCGGGCCGATGCCGAGCGTGCGGGCGGCCAGCACATAGGGGCGCTCCTTGTGCTTGATCACCTCGGCGCGAATCAGCCGGCAGAGGCTTGTCCACGTCATGAGCCCGATGCCCAGGTAAACGCCTTTCAGCCCCTTGCCCACCACCATGGAAATGGCCAGGATGAACAAAAGCCCCGGCATGGAGGCCACCGTCGAGTAGAGCCAGACAATGAAGTCGTCCGTCTTTCCGCCGACATACCCCGCCAGGCAGCCGAGCAGAACGCCGATCGGAATCGCAATCAGGGACGTGATGACGCCCACCTGGAAAGCGATGCGGGCGCCCTGCACCAGGCGCTGAAGCACATCGCGGCCCAGATTGTCGGTCCCCAGCGGGTGGGCGTGGAAACCCGGCGTCTGATAGGCGGCCTCCATGTCGATCCGCTGATACGCGGGCACCGTGTCGCGGCTGAAGTTTTGCCAGTAGACGGCCTCGCCGTAAAAGGCGGCGCCCACGTAGACCGCCAGGATCCACAGGCAGATCCGGATGCCGCGGCGTTCCTTCAGGCGCTGCCAGGCCTCGCTCCAGAGCGAGCGGCCGGCCCCGGGGGCTTGTGCGACATCGCTCATTCGAACCTCACGCGGGGATCGACGAGCGCGTAGCACAGATCGCTCGCCAGGTTCGCCAGGATGTAAAGCACCGTGCCGATCACCACCACGGCGCGAACCACGTCCACATCAAGCGAGTTCAGCGCGTTCACGCTGAGGTAGCCGAGGCCGGGAATGCCGAAAAAGCTCTCCAGGAGAAGGCTTCCCGTATACAGGAAGGGAATCGCCATCACCACGTTCGTCACGATCGGAATCATCGCGTTTTTCAGCACATGGGAGAAAAGCACGGCGCGGAGGCCAAGCCCCTTGGCGAAGGCCGTGCGCACATAATCCCGGTACATCTCGTCCAGCATGACCGTCCGGTAAAACCGGAGGCTCCCCCCCAGCCCGCTGAAGGTCCCGATGATCCAGGGCAACACGAGGTAGCGCCACGACTCGAAACCCCACATCGGAAACCATTTCAGCTTGTACGCCAGCACGTACTGCCCCGCCACAATCCAGACCAGGTAGTTGACGCTCATCAGGATCACCGCGACCACGACGAAAAACCGATCGATCGGCGTATTCCGGAAATAGGCGCAAATGAGCGCCAGCACCACGGCCAGGATCAGCTCGGCCACAAAGATCGGGAGCACCAGCACGAGCGACGGGCCGATCCCCTCCCGCAGCATCTCCAGCACCGGCTGGCCGGTTGCGATCGACGTGCCGAAATCGAGCCTCGCCAGGCGGTTCAGGAAAAAGACGAATTGCGAATCGAAAGGGCTGGGCATGCGCCGCTCCAGCGTCAGGCGCCGGAGTTCGACGACACCCCCCTTCGGATGAATCACCAGCCGCCCGGAGCCGCCCCCCGAGCCCGTCTGGAAGTCGAGGATCCGGAGCCCCGCCGCAGCCATGCTGAACTGCTGGGTGACCGCTCCGCCGTCGCTGACCCATTCCCCCATCGCGCCGGAGGATCCGGAGCCGTCCACCGTCCATCGATACCGCGTGTTCGTGCGGAGGGGGAACAGAATCGGGGCCTCGACAGGGCCATTCCCGGCCACACGCATCACGGAAACACCCGCCGGATCGTTCGTCGGCATGACGCCTTCCAGATGCCGCCAGCCGGGCGGAAAGGGCGCAGTCCGATCGCTGGCGTAGGCACGCGTCCGGGTCCAGAAGCCGGCGAACAGGGGCTTGTTGAAGCCGCGCGCTTCGTCGAACTCCTCCAGCATCCGGGGCGAGACGTTCTTCCCCAGCGTCAACGCAGCGGGACTGCCGCCCACGACATTGAACAGGATGAACGTGATCACGATCACCCCGAACAGCGTCGGAACCAGCTGCAACAACCGTCTTAGCGCGTACCGCCCCATCCGTTCTCCTTACTGATACCGTTTCCGCCAGGCCGCCCTGGCCGCC
>CAIKKV010000208.1 GCA_903828035.1 uncultured bacterium | reverse complement strand
TTTGACACGGTCGGGATCCACCAGCACGGCCGTGCCGGCCAGGCGGCGGGCCAGCATGTAAGGCTCGTCCCCGCTCTCGAGAGGCTCGGCGAGAACGCCCTTGGCATCCGCCACCACGCAGGAGGGCGGAGTCCGGGAATCGAAGAGCCGGGCGAGCTTCGTGCGCCAGGGGACGGGGCGCGCGCGGCGCTTGTACCCGCGGCTCAGGATGGCCACGTGGCGCCCTTGCCGGCTCAGCGTGCGGGCGATCAGCTCCACCACGGGCGTTTTTCCCGTGCCGCCCACGGTCAGGTTTCCGACGCTGATCACCTGGCAGCCCAGGGTGTTGTGGCGGAAGATGCCGTGATGGTAGAGAAAGAGGCGAAGCTGCACGCCGCCGCCGTACACGAAGGAAAGCACCCGCAGCACCCGCAGCAGCAGCAGATCCTGCCACGGCAGCACGTGCAGGGGAATGCGCCCGGTGATCAGATCCACCAGGTAATTTTCGCCCTTTTCGCCGAACAGCTTCAAAACGAAATCCTCGTGGCGGGTCCCAAAAGTCGGGAAAGCGGCCGGCGGCCGCTAATAGCCCTGCTTCGCGAGTTCCTTCTGGAGGGCCAGCTGGAACTCCTGCACGTCGGTCTGGCTCGGCCGGTAGCCGGGCTTCACGCCCGCCAGCCCGAGGCGCCCCGTCTGGTCGAGCGACCACTGGGCCTTGACGCCGTCGCTGAAGAGCACCGAGCCGCTGACCATCGCGCCGGGCTTCATCAGGCGATCGACCTCCACTTTCACGCCGCCAAGGCCGGCCGGAGGCTCGCCCGGAAGGGGCTCCTCGTCCCCGCCCTCTTCCGCCAGCGGGCCCGGTTCGGCCGGAGCCGCGTCGGGCCCCTTCTTGATATCGGTCACGGCGGGCTTCTTCTCCTGCACGGTGGCGCCCAGCTCGAGGATCAAGAGGCGAACGTCCATATAGGTGGGACGCAGCTCGAACTCCTTGATGAGCCGGTTCTGCACTTCGGAAATGCCGGCTCCCTCGGACACCCACTTTTTAACAGCGTCTTGCTGCGCTTGATTCAATTCCAGCATTACCCATTCTCCTCTTTGCTCAAGAATACCCGCCCTCCGGCGCCCCTGTCAAGCAACCCCCCGCAACCCCTGGCCGGCTACCCGATCAGGTACGCGCCGAACCGGTTGGAGGCCAGGTTGGTCACCTTGACCGACGAGCCGCCGGCCGAGCCCGGCTCGGTTCCCTTCACGTTCAAAGGCGTGATCCGGGCGCCCTTCTTCAGCCCCAGCTCCTTGACGTCCACGTCCACCGTGCCGGAGGCCGCCTCCGCGCCCAGGTTCGTCACGAGCAGCAGGGCCTTGCCCTTGTCCGACTGCCACAGGCTGGGGTACAGGCTCTCGGTGCCCATCGAGACGGCGCGGGTCGGGATGTAGGCGGGGTTGTGCAGGCGGGTCACGCGGCCCGGAAGCGCGGCCAGCGAATCCCACAGCGGCTTGATGAACGCGACCCGGTCGGCGAAGGCGACGCCCGGCTCCATGAACGGATGGCTGGCCATGCCGAAGGCGGCGCAGACGGCGGCGGCCTTGGGGCTGGAGAACAGGATCCGGTCCGGCAGGTTGCCGCTGATCAGGTGGCCGCCCATGCAGTTCAGGTAGGCGAAGTAGGCGGTCGAGTCGGGGCGGTTCAGCAGCTCGTCGTGCCGCACGGAGAACTCGCCGCCGATGGCCGCGTCGAACGTGGCGTAGGCCAGCTGGTTGGCGTTGCCGGTGTGCCCGATCAGCGCGCCGCCCGCCCCCACCCGCGCCCGCATGCGCTTGGCGAAGTGGAAATAGTTGTGGGCCGAGACATGCAGCGGCGAGCACTTCACGTAGCCCATGCAGAAGGGCGTGTTCCAGTCGATGTAAAGCCCGTCGCGGTCCTTCTCCAGGAAGTCGTCGAAGAAGGTCGAATACATCTGCCACATCTCCGTGCCGCGGCCGTAGAAGAGCACGCGCATGCCCTTCTTGTGGGAGCGGTCCACGAACGCCTTGAGCCACTTGCGGTCGAAGGGGATGTAGTCGGCGATGGGCTCGTTGTTGGAGCCGGGATTGGTCATCCAGAACTGGTGGATGATCATGGTGTCGGCGCCCATGGCCTCGGCCTCGTCCACGCGGCTCATCTCGGGGTTGCCCACGAAGAGCTGCGGCGGCTGCTCGGCGATCTGCTTGATCGGCATCGAGACCCACGGCCAGGTGTCGCCCTGGCGGGCATAGGGATACATGCAGTGGCAGATGCGGCAGCCCAGCAGGGTGTTGCGGACCGCGGGGTCGGCCTCGGCCCCCGCCTGCGTGCGCGCGCGGCCGAACATCATGGCCCAGCGGTTGCGGTAGCGGTACGGGCCGCTGACCGGCAGCGTGTCGCCGTCGTGGAAATGCCAGCGGAGCTTCCAGTCGCCGCCCTCGCGCGCCACCACCGTGCGGGTCTGCTCCTTGGGGCCGTCCTTGTACTCGGTCCAGTCCTCCATCAGGAACTCGAAGTGATTGGAGAAGAAGCGGGTGCTCTCCCAGCCCAGGTCGAGCGAGACAAACGGGTACAGCTCGCGGACGTCCACGCCGTCCTTGAGCTCGCGGAACAGGTTGAAGCCCACGAAGGCGTGGATGGTGGAGTAGTCGCGCTTGTACTTGGGCTCGCGGGTGAAGCAGCCCCAGCGGCTGCTCTTCGCGTCGCCGGTCCGGAGGCCGATGTTCAGCGAGCAATCCTTCAGGTCCACGCGCTTGCCGCCGGGGGTCAGCACGGCCATGTTGCAGAAGAGCGCGCCCTCCTCGTGGATCTCGAACTCCTGCGTGACCTCCAGCGCGCCGTTCGCGAGCGTGGCCTGGGTGGCGATGACGAGGTAGTCGTCGAAGCGCTTGACCACCTTCATCTCGGCCTGGGCGTCGGAGAGCCGCAGCGGGCCGCCATTGGCGATAAACCGCAGATCCGGCAGGAAGGCGCCCTCGGGAAGCATGGAGTGGGCTTCCAGCTCGTTTTTCGCGATAAACTCCACGATCTGGCCGCCCTTGGCGGCGTCCCAGGTCAGCTTTCCACCCATCGTCTCAACGGACAGCGTGGACCCCTTTTTTGTCACCTTCAGCATGGGACATCTCCTTTGATGGCGTTCGGAAAAGAAGCGGGAACGTTAGCACGCCGGGGGCTGCCCGTTCAAGAGCGGAAAACGGCACACCCCGCATCACACCGCCGTCCCCCGCAAAGCTTGAAACGAAACGGACCGCATGCCACAATGACCGATGCCCACGCAAGAGTCAATCGACCCAAGGGGAACGCAATGACCTGGATGTCCTGTGCCGGAATCGGTGTGGCGGCCCTGCCGTTCCTGTGGTTCGCCGCCACCTTCAACCGCTTCATCCGCGCCCGCAACCAGGTGCGGGAAGCCTGGAGCGGCATCGACGTCCAGCTCAAGCGCCGCCACGACCTCGCCCCCCGCCTGGTGGAGTGCGTGAAAGGGTACCGCGACCACGAGCGGGGCGTCCTCGAAAAAGTCTCCGACTCCCGGTCGGACGCCCTCCGCGCCCGGGGCGTCGCCCAGGTGGAGCAGGCCGAGTCCGCCCTGACAAGCAACCTGCGCGACCTGCTCGCCGTGGCCGAGGCCTACCCCGACCTCAAGGCCAGCCAGACCTTCCTGCAGCTGAGCCAGGCGCTCATCGGGCTGGAGGACCAGCTCCAGTACGCCCGCCGGTACTACAACGGCGCCGTGCGCGACTTCAACACGCTCGTGGAATCGTTCCCCGCCGTTCTCGCGGCCCGCCTGGCCGGCTTCCACACGCAGCCCTTCTTCAGCATCGACAACGCCGTAGAACGCCAGACCCCGGGAGTAACCCTATGACTCGCACACGCTCATTCCTCCGCGGCCTCCTCCTGCTTGCCGCCGCCCTCCTCCTCGCGCAGCCCGCGGTCGGCCAGGAGCGCATCCTGCGGTTCGACAGCCAGATCGACGTGCTGACCAACGCCCTGCTGGTCGTCACCGAAACCATCACGGTGGAGGCCGCCGGCCAGCAGATCAAGCACGGCATCTACCGGGATTTCCCGCAGCTTTACAGGGGGCGCTGGGGCCTGAAAAAGCGCACCGGGTTCGAGGTCCTGAGCGTCCGGCGCGACGGCCGGGACGAGCCCTATCATCTCGAAAAAAGGGACAACGGGCAGCGCGTCTACTTCGGCTCCCCGTCCGTCACGCTGATGCCCGGCGCCTACACGTACGAGCTGACCTACCGCTCGGACCGGCAGCTGGGATTCTTTGAAAAGCACGACGAGCTTTACTGGAACGTGACCGGCAGCGGCTGGGTCTTCCCCATCGAGCAGGCGTCCGCCACCGTCTACCTGCCGAAG
>CAIKKV010000207.1 GCA_903828035.1 uncultured bacterium | reverse complement strand
GCTTTCCCAGAGCCAGCACCAGGGCGATTTCAAACGTCTCGGGAATCGCCAGCGCCGCGCGCAACCGGCCGCGGTCCACCGCGCCCAGCATGCAGCCGCCGAAGCCCATCTCCACGGCGCCCAGCATGATGCTCTGCGCCGCGATGCCGTGGTCGCAGCCCGGCGCCGCCGCGATGCCGAGATCCGTCAGGATGACAATGTAGCCCGCCGGCCGCTCGCCCTCCGCCGGGCCGCCCCACTCCTTCAGGTAGCCGGCCCACTGGAGGCAGGGAAAGATCCGGGCGTTCTTCTCGGCCGTCCACGACAGCACATACTTCAAGGGCTGGCGGTTTCCGCCGGAGGCGGATAGCCGGGCCAGGTTGACCAGATCCCGAAGCTGGTGCTGGGTCATCGCCACATTCTGATGAAACCGGCGGTAGCTCCGGGTCTTGACGATCAACGTTTGAAAATGATCTAGCGAACTCGCTTGTTCCATGGTCATTCCTCCGGCCGCTCAGGCCTCGTTTCCGGACAGCCAGTCCGTCAATTCCTTCTTCATCCGGTCTCCGCGGCCGCCTTCAAACACCATGCCGCGCATCCCCAGGCGGCGGGCCGATTCCACGTGGCCCGCCGTGTCATCCAAAAACAGGCACTCCCCGGGCCGCGCCCCGATCGCCTCCATCACGCGCCGGAAGATGGCCGGGTCGGGCTTGATGCAGCCCATCTCATACGACAAGAAGCTCCGGTCGCTCCGGCCCAGAAAATCGGGAAACAGCTCGTCAATGGCGATCCGGTTGAAATCCGCCAGGTTGCTGAGAAAATATACGGAGGCGCCTCCGGCGCGGGCGCACGCGAGCAGGGAAAGCCCCTCCTCGTTTTCCGAAAAAACCGACTTCCACCCGTCGATCAGATCCCGGAAGGTCCAGCCCGGCACAACCGGCCGGATAACCGTTTCGAAATACGCCTCCCCCGTCATGATCCCGCTCTCGACCTGGCGCAGGCTGTCCTTCTCCCGCAATCCCAGCAGCACCGCGGTGGAGTCCGGATTACCCTGCGCCGCGCGAGAAACCAGCCCGGGCAGGTCGAAGTTCAACAGCACGCCGCCAATGTCGAAGATGACGGCGCGGCGCCTATCAGAAGGGCATGTCGTCATTGTTTTCCACTTCCGATTCCGGCTCGCGCGGCACGCGATCCCCTTCTCCGCCGCCTTCCGCTCCGCCGGACACGGTCACCCCCACCGCCTGGAGGTTGACGAACACCTTGCCGTTGTACTCGCTGCCGCGCAGGCGGAACTGGACATTGACCAGATCGCCTTCCCGGACCGCATCCAGAAGGGTGATGCGCTCCTTCACGCATTCGAACTTGAGGAGCTGGGGATATTTGTCCTCGGTCGTGACGACAAACTCCCTCTTGGTGAACCCCTTGCTGAACGTCTGGACTTCCAGGATCTTGGTGATCTTGCCGCTGACTTCAAATTGATTCATGACTTCGCTTCCCTTGTAAACTCACAGCCACAGGTCTTCTGCCGGTACAGGCGGTACTCCATACTCATGGTCACACTATGTTCATACCCGCCGCGCTTCTTAAAATCCAGCTCCAAAAACGATCCGCTCTCCCGCCCGGCGGCAAACACGTCGACGCTTTTCTTGTGCGGGCTCACGGTCAGGGTCGTCGTGAAGGCCGAGCAGCCCAGATCCGCCAGGCGGGCCGCCGTGCGCGCCATCCGGAAGCGGAAGCACCGTTTGCACCGCGCCCCCCCCTCGGGCTCCTTCTCCAGCCCTTCGACGGCCTTCAGCCAGGCCGCGTGATCGTACTCGTCTTCCACCAGCGTCAGGCAGAGGATGTCCGCGAGACGCCGGACCTCCTTCAGCCGCCGGTCGTATTCCTCCCGGGTCGCGATGTTCGAGTTCGAGAAGAACAGCGTGGGCGTCCACTCTCCCGGAAGCCGGTCGGCGCAGCCGGCCGTGCAGGGCGCGCAACACACATGAAGCAGCAATTTCTGGGGTCCCTGGGACATGTCACCTACCTTCGGATCATAAGAACATCCGCACTACCCAGCGGCATCGTCAACTGGATGCCGCCTTCCACCTTTTCAAACGGCACCTTGCCCTGCTTCACGCTTTCCACGGAAGACGCCTTGCCCGGCATCACCACGGACACGCAAAGCTTTTCCACCCGCGCGCCCGACCAGTTCAAAAGCGTGACCGCCATGCCGGCCTCCGACACCAGGCTCGGCGTCTCAATCATCGGCGTATCCACCCGCACCGGCGGAGTCACACCCGCCTCGCGCACCGGATCCGTAATCATGCGCCGAAGCGTCATGCTCCAGCCCACGGGCAGACCGTCCGCGGTGCCTTTCTGATCATGCCAGTAAGACAGCCCGGGAAACCAGGCAAAATGGAAGGACCGCCCCTGCCCCAGCTCATTGCGAACCAGCGCGGGCGTGCCATCGTCGAACACGGCCACCGTCGTCCCCTTGACAATGGTCAATTTCGAGCGCGCTCCGCATGCGAAAAAAGCGCCATTCGTGCCGGTCCCCCCGGCCACCCGGGATAGGGATCGGGTGTTCTCCACAATCAAGCGGGCAGGCGCCGTTTCCTCATAGCCCAGACCGCGCGCCAGAACATCGGCCGATTCGTCGTACCGGTCCGCCAAACCCGCGCCGCACACGGTCACCAGCGTGCCGCCCGCCTTCACCCAGTTCACCAGGGCCTCCTGCCCCTCCACGGGAATATCGGGCTCGGTCACATACAGGACCTTGAATCCGGCCAGCCCCTTTTCAGTCAAGTCATCCTCATCCACCATCTCCGCCGGAATGTTTTCGTGCTGAAGGGCCAGGTACAGATCGAACAGCTCCGCCATGTAATCCACCGTTCCGCGGTTCATATCGGTGTTGGTCGCATCGGAAATCACCGTGGGGATCTTCTCGCTCTTGGCATCCCACATCTGCGCGCTCCGCGGCATCAGGAGCCCCACCGGCGAGACGGGCCGCTCGCCCGGCCAAAGGAGCGATTCCGCTTTGGCGATCATGCGATGCGCCTCGGCCATCTTGGGGAGCACCTGAACGTTTTCGGAGTAGCAGTTGCCCGGAAAGTTATACTCGGGGCCGAAGACGAAATACTTGAGCCCCTTGCCGCCGCTGCCGATCAGGGTGAGGACTTTCTGCAGAATTCCATCCTCCCGGTCACCGGCCGTCCTCGGAATCACATACCCGCCAAAGCGGATGCCGCCAAGCCGGGCGCCGGCCCGCAGGCGGGCGGCATAAAACGACCACTGGTACGCCTGCTGATCGCCGAACCAGTCTTCGGTCCACAACATGGTGCACCCGCGCATCCGGGCGAACTCCAGCCAGTCATGGCCGCCCATGCCGGCGTCCGGATCAGTCGCGGCCGCATTGCCCGCCACCGGCCCCGGCACGTAGCAGCGGCCCGCAAAAAAGTTCCAGTTCACCAGGACGGGCATATTGGTATAAAACGCCTGCTCGAGAGCCCGGGTGGTGCGGGCGAAGTGACGCGCCGAGTCCCAGGGAAAGAACCGCATTGACCAGTAGAAGAGACGCTTGGACGGCAGGTCCCTGGCGTGGCTGCGGCCCAGCGGAAGGACCTCCTCCCAGCGGCCCGCCCCCACATCCTTCGGCTTGAGCCCCTGGCTTTCCAAATATTCGCGAAAGCGGCCCAGCCCCGCGGGATTGTTGGTCAGGGTCCGGAAGGTTTCCGGATAATACCAGCCGGGCTCGTCCGACAGGCAGAACAGGGCCATATCCGTCCGGGCAAAGCCCGCATTCGTATAGCTGGCGGCAATGCCCGCTGCGAATGCATCAATCTCCGCCTGCCCCTTCACCGTGTAATCGAAGGCATAGCCCGGCGGGCTGTAGACCGCCCAGGCGATTTTGCTGAGGCCGTTCTTAAGCAGGGCCGCGCGCAACGGCTTCTCCGGCTCCACCAGGATGGCGCTGAAGCCCCCCTTGGCCAGGCTGCCAATGCCCTCCGCCAGCCCGTTCAGATCGGAATCGCCGGGAATGAAGCGATCGCAGATCGGAAACAGGGCGGGCCGCTCGGCGGGCGAAAGCGGGATCTTTTCAAACGCTTTCCAGTAGCGGCGGTTATAGTCGCGCATCGTGACCGCGCGGGGCTTCCCATTTTCGCGATAGACCAGGAAGCCCAGGTCACCGCCAGCCAGCGTGCCCGCCAGGGCAGCCGGCTTGCCGGATTCCCCGTCAAACTTCACCTCCGCCTCCACGTCGGCGGGGTTGACCAGCCCGGGAAAAGAGAGGCGGAACACGATCGGCCAGCCTGTGCTGTAATTGTTGGGGTAGTTCGCGGGGCCCACCGCCACCTTCGCCTGCTCCCGGTCCAGATGATACCAGGCCGACCAGGCCTGGCCCGTGGCCGAAAGGCCGGCCTGGTTGATGGAGACGGAAAACACGCTGTTGCTCCCGGCCGGCTTGCCGCCCGACGTCAGGACCCGCGCCCGCCACAGGAAGGTCGGAACCTGGTCCGGCGGAAGCGCCGCATTGACAATTTGGGAACAAACAGCCAGGCCGGCTGCCGCGGCGAGCACGCGTTTAAAGAGGCTCATCGCGAGCTCCCCGAGCGGAACACGCGAAACAGGTTCCACAGCCAGAAGCGGACTCTCAAATGCCACGGCGCCCGGAACGGCTCGGGCCGCCGCCGCACCGTCCTCCCCGCCTGCATGTAATCCCTGTCCGCCAGCCCCATGACACCCGCTCCTTCGTTAAAAACGGACCTAAGCATATCAAAACTCCGGTTCATGCGCAATCGTTGCAGCTGAGGCGGAAAAGATGCTACCCTCACTCCATGAAAGCCATTCTGGTCATGTTCGACTCGCTGAACCGGCGGATGCTGGAGCCTTACGGCTGCACGGACGTGCAAACGCCGAACTTTACCCGCCTCGCCTCCCGGGCCGCGACCTTCGACCGGGCTTACGTGGGCAGCATGCCCTGCATGCCGGCGCGGCGCGAGCTGCACACGGGCCGCTACAACTTCCTGCACCGGAGCTGGAGCCCCCTGGAGCCCTTCGACGACTCCATGCCGGAGATCCTGAAGGACAAGGGCATCACATCCCACCTGTTCAGCGATCATTACCACTACTGGGAAGAAGGCGGAGCCAGCTACCACACCAAATACAGCACCTGGGAATGCTACCGGGGCCAGGAAGGCGAGCCGTGGAAGGCGGACATGACCGCGGCCCCCGACCTGCACCCCGAAAGCCTGAACAACCAGGTCCGCGGCAGCGGAACCGTGGTGCACCAGGACTGGATCAACCGCCACTACATCCGCAAGGACTCGGACTTCCCCCAGGCCCAAACCTTCGCGGGCGGGCTCCAGTTCCTCGAGACCAACCACCAGGCCGACAACTGGTTCCTGCACATCGAAACCTTCGATCCGCACGAGCCGTATTTCAGTCCCCGGCGCTTTCAGGAGCTATACCGGGAAAATCTGCAAGGCCCCCATTTTGACTGGCCGCCCTATCGCAAAGTGCAGGAATCCGATGAAGCCGTGCGCCACTGCCGCGCCCAGAATGCGGCCCTGCACACGATGTGCGACGAATATCTCGGCAAGGTGATCGATGCGATGGACCGCCATGACCTGTGGAAGGACACGCTGCTCATCGTCAACACCGATCACGGCTTCCTGCTCGGCGAGCACGGCTGGTGGGCCAAGTGCGCCCAGCCCTTCTACAACGAGGTGGCCCACATGCCGCTCTTCGTCTGGGATCCCCGCTGCGGAAAAGCCGGAGAACGCCGGCAGAGCCTGGTGCAGACGATCGACCTCGCGCCCACGATCCTCGACTACTTCGGCATTCCCCTGCCGCCCGACATGCAAGGCAAGCCCCTGCGCGAAACCGTGGCCTCCGATCAACCCGTGCGCGAAGCCGGCCTCTTCGGGCTTTTCGGCGGGCACGTCAACGTCACCGACGGCCGCTATGTCTACATGCGCGCGCCGGCCACCCCCCGCAACACGCCCCTGTTCGAATACACGCTCATGCCCGCCCACATGCGCCATGCCTTCGACCCGGCCGAATTGCAGGACATTCAACTGGCGGAGCCGTTCTCCTTCACCAAAGGCTGCCGGACCCTGAAAATCGCCGGCCGCTCGTGGCTGAAGCCCCATGAGTTCGGCACGCTGCTATTCGATTTGCAACAGGATCCGGCCCAGGAACATCCCCTCCACGATCCCGCCGTGGAAGCCCGCATGACCGGCCTGCTGCGCGACCTGATGCGCGGGAACGACGCCCCGGCGGAACAATTCGAACGACTGGGCTTATAGCCATTTTCTTCGCTTTCCTCTTTTCGAACGACCTCGAAAAGTGTAAAATAAAAGGCTAATACGGAAGGACAAGGACGACTATGGAAGAAAAAATCAAGTCCCAGTTGGAAGAGTTGCGCAAGATGCTTCAGGAAGATGGCGGCGACCTCGAACTGGTCTCCATCGCCGGAAACACCGTGAAACTGAAGCTCAAGGGCGCCTGCGGCTGCTGCCCGCACGCCATGCAGACGCTGAAGGGCGGAATCGAGCGGGTGCTGCGCGAGCAGGTCAACCCCGATATCGTGGTGGAACGGGCCTGAAAATGAGCCAGGCCGAGGCAAGCGCCCCGGCCTGGCAAAAATGGTGGCGGTACAGGGATTTGAACCCCGGACACGAGGATTATGATTCCTCTGCTCTGCCAACTGAG
>CAIKKV010000206.1 GCA_903828035.1 uncultured bacterium | reverse complement strand
GGAGCCCCAGGCCGGGTTGGGCCCCATGCCCATGCCGAGTCCGGTTCCCGCGAAATACGGATGATCGGCGGGCAGGGTGGAGGTGAGCGCGGTGGCGCTCACGTGCCGGTGGAAGGCCTCGGTCAGCCAGCGGATCCGCGCGGATGCGGCCTCCTGGCGGAAGCGGGACGAATAATAAAAGACCCGGTTGGCGGCCGCGCGATTGGCCGGCTGCCTTTCCCGCAGAACGGCCGGGTTTTCAATGGGAACGACCTGCTCGAGCGACTCTGCGCCCAGGCCGCGGGGCCGGATTCCGTGCGCCTTGAGCCAGGCGTGGAACGGGGCCAGGGAGGCCGCATTTGTCCCTATTTCGGGAGCGACGATTTCGTCCGAGAAGTTGAAGGGCGTGCCGGGCTCCTCGCCTGTTTTGCTTTTCTGGAAGCGCTCGCCCAGCTGCTTCATCTGCTGGTCGGCGCCGGACGGGTCCAGGGAGGGATTGAAGTAGATCGAGCTGTAGCCGGGCTCGGTGAAAAGGTAGTTGGCTTTAATCTCCGGCGTTTGGCCGCCGACCACGTTGAAGCCGAGCAGGCGGAGCACTTCGGCCTCCTGGAGATTGAGCTCGGGCCGCTGGGCGTACCAGAGGCCGGTCTGGACAATCAGGTTGGAGGGGGAGTGGCGAACGCCGCCGGAGGCTTCCCGCGCCCAGCCGAGGCGGCGGGCGGACATCTGGGCCCCCGTTTCGAGCGACTCGGCATCCGCCTTCAGCGTGGGCGAGACCAGGATGCTGGTCAGGTTGCCGTTGTAGGACTCGGTGACGCGTTTGACGACGGTGGCCGGATCGGGGGCGGTGGCCAGCTCGAGGCAGACCGTCTGGCGGTTGGTGGATGGCGTGATGAACTGGAGCACAAGATTGGGAAACTCGGCAATGCCGCCGGCGCGGTCGTCGCGGCCATGCAAGCGGTAGCCGCCGTACGCCTTGAGGTCGAACCAGGGGCTGAAGATCCCGGGGGCGAGCCGGGCGGAAGCAGCGCTCTCCGCGTTCGAGGGCCAGGTGACGTTGGGAAGGGACCAGGGATCGACATGGATATAGGCGCTGATCCGGGCATACCAGGCGGCATTGGTCGGCGCGTCGAGCCGGAAGCGGATGTAGGCTCCGTCATCCGCCCTGGCAGGCGGAATGAGGCTGGCAATCAGCGAAAGCGCGAGCAGGCTTGAGCGGGTGAATGATGTCATCGCAGTTCTCCGTTTTTTGAATTATGGCACGTGATCGATAGGAAGCCCACTCTTGATTTGACGACCATAATACAAATGTTTATAATGAAAATTATTTTTAAGGGTAATAGGGCGGAAGATTTAATAAAGGGGCAATCATGAGCGAACGGTCAGGGCGCGCGGCGGTTTATCAGAGCGTGGGCAAGCCGCTGGTGATCCGCGAATTTCCCGTTTCCCAACCGGGAAAGGGACAGGCCCTGCTTTCGCTGGAAGCCAGCGGCATCTGCGGAACCGATCTGCATATCATCAAGGGCCGGTTGGGCATTCCGGGCCCGCTGATCCTCGGCCACGAGTTCCTGGGGCGCATCGAGTCGCTCGGAACGTCCCCCGCCAAGGATGGCCTGGGCCGCCGCTTGAAAGTTGGCGACGTCGCCATTGCCTGCGTGGCCGTCCCCTGCGGCTCCTGTTTCTCCTGCAAACGCGGGGAGACCGCCAGCTGCCTGAACTTCGGCGTCACCTATCTGAAGGATCCCAACGTGAAGCCCCATTTCTTTGGCGGCTATGCGGATTACCTGTATATGCCGCTGGCCAACCTGATCCGGATTCCGGAGGGGGTGGCCGTGAAAGCCGCCGCCGCGTATCCCTGCGCGGGGCCCACCATCATCCGCGCCTGCGCCTATGCCGGCGGCCTCGAAAAGGGCGAGCTGGTCGTTGTGCAGGGGACCGGGCCCGTGGGCCTGTTCGCCATCGCCTGGGCGGCCAAGGCGGGCTGCACCGTGGTAGCCATCGGTTCGGGGTCGTCCCCGCACCGGCTGAAGCTGGCCAAGTCCTTCGGCGCCAAGCGCGTGCTGGATTACCGCGCCATGCCCGCCGAAGAGCGCGCCGCGACCATCAAGGCCCTGGCCCGCAAGATGGGCCGGGGCGACGGCGCCGACGTGGTGATCGAGGCCAGCGGGGCCCCCGCCGCGGTGCCGGAGGGCGTCGCCCTGCTGCGCACGCGCGGCCGGTACCTGATTCCGGGCCAGTACTCGGCCAGCGGGTCGGTGAGCATCCAGCCCGAGATGATCACGTTCCGGGCCCTCCGGCTGATCGGCAGCGGGCAGTATACGCTGGCCGACCTGTCCACCTATCTCGATTTCCTCAAGAAGAACCCCGATCTCCAGCGCAAGTTCGCGGCCAGCATCACGCATACATACA
Source organism: uncultured bacterium (assembly GCA_903828035.1). The sequence goes on along the minus strand of CAIKKV010000206.1, from coordinate 523 downwards.
CGGTCGACCAGGCCGATGAGGCGATGGCGGCGGTGGACGCGGGCCAGGCCGGGAAAGCTGTTTTCGTGCGGAAGTAAGGAGCCGATCATGACGACATGGCGCGAGTTGTTAAAACAGGTGCGCGAAAAAAACGCCTGGGTCGCAAACGTCAAGGCCGCGGATCTGCGGCCCGCCTGGCGCGCGCTGGCTTTTCGGGAAATGGCGGGGCAGCCCGAGCCCTTGATTCGGGCCGCCGGCTTCCGCCGGGTGCTGGAAAGCGATCCGCTGCATTTTTACGGGGGCGAGCGGCTATGCGGCAGTCATGCCGGCTGGTTTGCCGCCACGCCGGAGGCGGGCGGATTTTCCGAAGCGGATTTTCAAACGTTGGCCGGGGAATACCAGGCCCGCGGGCAGCGGAATTTTTCGGCCGGATACGATCATACCCTGGCCGATTACCCGACGCTGCTGAGCCAGGGCGTGGGCGGCTACGTGGCGCGGGCCCGGAAGTCGCTCCAGGGCCGCACGGACGCGCGCGAGCAGGCCG
>CAIKKV010000205.1 GCA_903828035.1 uncultured bacterium | reverse complement strand
TGGCCGACCGCCTGGCGCGGATCGAGGACCCCAGTCGCAAAGCCGCCCTGGCCATGACGATCTTCGGTCGGTCGGGCACGGAACTGCTGCCCATGCTCGAAGGCGGCGCGGCTGCCCTGGACGATTACGAGAAGCGGGCTCGCGATCTTGGCCTGGTCATGAGCACTGAAGATGCGGCGGCGGCCGATACGTTCGGGGACGCGCTTGACGACATGTGGAAGGTCCTGAAGATGGCGGCTTTCACCATAGGAGCGGCTCTGGCCCCGACTCTCAAGGATCTGTCGGAATGGATTGTGCGTGCGGCGAAGACCGTGACGGCATGGGTGAAGGAAAACCAGGGGTTTATCGTCAGCGCGTTGAAGGTTGCCGCCGTTATCGTGGCCGTGGGCATTGGCCTGACCGTGCTCGGTACGATCATTTCCGCCTTGGGCACTATTTTAGGCGTTCTGAGCACCATCGTCACCGTCGTCATGGGCGTAATGAGCGCGCTGGCGGCCGTTGTCGGGTTTCTGGCCTCCCCAGTCGGACTTGTCATTGCGGCCGTGGTGGCGCTCGGGGCCGTTCTGCTCTACGTGACGGGGCTTGGGGCGAAGGCGGTGGCTTGGCTGGGCGACCGGTTCAAGGTGCTCAAGGAGGACGCCCTGGCGGCCTTTGGAGGCATCTCGGACGCCCTCGCGGCCGGCGACATCGGGCTCGCCATGAAGATCCTCTGGCTCACGCTCAAGATGGAATGGATGCGGGGGGTCAATTTCCTCGAGAAGGCCTGGCTTGGGTTCCGGAACTTCTTTATCAAGATCGGCTACGACGCCTGGCACGGGCTGTTGGCGCTCATCGAGGTGGTCTGGCACGCGCTGGAGGTCGGGTGGTTTGAAACGGTGGCGGTTTTCGCTGCCCTCTGGAGCGGGTTTACGGGCTTCTTTGCCAAGACGTGGGAGCACATCAAGGCGGGGGCAAAGAAGGCCTGGAACTGGATCAAGAGCCTGTTCAACGATTCAGTGAACCTCAAGGCTGAGAACCGTCTGGTAGAGGATCAAAAACAGGCCGCCATCGCGGGGATCGAGGACGAGCAGCGGCGGAAGGCGGCCCAGCGGGAGGCGGAGCGGCAGCGGATCGCCGCCGTGCATGAGGGGACGCTCTCCCAGATCGGGAGCGAGAACCTGGGCAAACACGAGGAACTGGACACGGAATACGCCCAGCGGGTCGCGGAAAACGAGGCCGAACTGGCGGCGGCCCGGGAGGAATGGCGCAAGGCCATCGAGACGGCCCGAAGCAAGCGGGCGGAAAAGGATGGAGCCCAGCCGGAGGGGTCGGACGACCTTCTCCAGAAGGCCCGGTCAGCCCTGGCGGGACTGGGTGACATCGGGGATCTGGTTCAGTCGGAAATGGCTAAGGTGGACGTGGTCGGGACCTTTTCGGCCGAGGCGACGGACAGGATGGGCAATGGTCCCACGGCGGCCCAGGAACGGACGGCTCGGGCGAGTGAGGAGACGGCCAAGAACACCAAGAGGATCACCCAGCAGCTCGAAGATGGTGCGAGCATGGCTTTCGAATAGGAGCGGATCATGGCGGCGGTAGTCGAAGAACTTTTCGAAGGACGGTCGGAGGTCGTGGCGAGCAAATCCTCGGCCGAGATCCCGTACATCGTCCGCCAGGCAGCCGACGAGACAGAGGTCAAGTCGGCGGCAACGGCGGCCATTCCCTCGACCTATTCTGGCATGACCCGGAAGTCCATCGAGATCACCGAGCGCGTGAATGCGACCTCCTGGAGGGTCACCGCCCGTTATGAGACACCGGAATACGACCCGGTCGAGCCTCCGGAGCCGGTCTTCTCCTTTGACACCGGGGGCGGCACGCAACACATCACCCAGAGCCTCCAGACCGTCAGCCGACACGGTCCGGCGGCTACTGACAAGCTGGGCGGTGCTATCGGGTTCGACGGCGAGAACATCGAGGGTGTGGACATCACCATCCCGGTCTACAACTTCTCGGAGACGCACTTCAAGTCGGCGGGCTCGGTATCAACGAGCTACCGCCTCGCACTCTTCCGCGTGACCGGGACCGTGAACTCGAGCGGCTTTCGTGGCTTCTCGGCCGGTGAAGTCCTGTTCCTGGGCGCATCCGGGTCACGACGGGGCGATGACGCCAACGACGACTGGGAGATCACGTACAAGTTCGCGGCCCAGCAGAATCGAAGCGGGATCACGGTGGGCGCGATCAGCGGCATCTCCAAGAAGGGCTGGGAATACCTCTGGGTGCAGTATGCGCCGGAGGTGGATGCCGATCACAGCCAGATCGTCAAGAAGCCCGTGGCCGTCTACATCGAGAAGGTCTACCAGGATGGGAATTTCGGCGATCTGAACATCTGAGGAGGCGACATGGCTGGCGACGATCTCAAGAAGGTGCAGCGTGGACAGGCACTCCGCATGCCTGCGGCGGCCTACAACGCCTTCATCGACGCGGCGGCCGACTACCGTCGCCGGACCCTCGGCATCGAGGGCCAGTACAAGCAGCGGGACAGCCGGTCGGGCGTGGTCCTCGTGCGGAACCAGTCCGGGTCCGCGCTCGACCAGTTCGCGGTCGTCGAACTGGGGAGCGTCATCATCGGCCCGTCCGACAACGAGCAGGAGTTCCGCTCGCGGACCACGTTTGACGTGACGACACCCGGCGAAGAACCAGGCCCCATGGCCGTTCTTCAGGATCCGATTGCGGCGGGCGGCACCGGGCGGGCGATGGTGTTCGGCGTCACGCCCGTGCGTCTGGACGTGACGGACGAGGAGCACGAGTACGCCAAGGTCACACCATTGGAACCCGGATTCCTGACGTCAGCGGCGACCGGGGCGGCGCGAATCCTGTACAAGGAGTCCGACACGGGCGAAGTCTGGGCCGTGGTGTATTTCCCGGCGTCCTCACCCGGAGGCCCGCTGCGGCTGAGTGGTCTTGATCCAGAGAGGGTAGACGGCGAACCGCTGACACAGTGCGACGACGGGGCGGACCCGGAGACGAACGAAGTGCCCTTGAACGAAGCGCTGCGGATCATCGAGGTGGAGGAAGGGCAGTTCCGCCTTGCACTGAACCTGGAGACCCTCTACGTCGTGAATCCCGCGACGGAAGAGTTCGAGCCG
>CAIKKV010000204.1 GCA_903828035.1 uncultured bacterium | reverse complement strand
GAATCCGTCAATCGGCTGTGCCGCAAACAGTTCAGCGAAACGGCCAAGCGGCTGCATGAGCTGAACCCGGATATCCGGCGCGTCTTCAATCCGGGCGAGCCCGCCACGCTGGCCACCTTCCAGATCCTGGATCCCTATTGCGAGATCTGGATGCCGTACACCCGCCATTTCATCTATCATCCCGGCGAGGCGGCGGCCAAGACGAAGATCATCATCTCGAAGCCCTGGATGGATTACACCACCCCGTGTTATGGCGACAAGGAGCCGGGCATGCCGGCCCAGCTGTACGGGCAGATCCGCAAGGTGCCGGCGAATCCCGGCCCCTGCATGGGGACCTGGTTCTTTGCGCTGTATTATCCCTTCCGCGACCCGTGGGACACGGGCAATGAATATTTGCGCGATGTGTCGGTGTTTGTGCTTCCGTCCCGGAACGGGCCGGTGGCCACGATTTCCTGGGAGATGATGCGCGAGGCCATCCAGCATGCCGACCTGGCGCAGATGGTCAAGGAGCGCGCCAAGGCCGACGACAAGGCCGCCTCAGGGCTGGTCGCCAACGGCTCCGTGAAGGACCTCCTCGACTGGCTGGAGCGCCATTAGCCCGCGAAGGTTTGCGGCGGTCACGGGACTGACCGCCCAACCTGTATTTTGCCGGGAACGGGTAGGGCGGCCAGTCCCTTGGCCGCCGCCATGAGTCATTCCGGATAAACGCGGCAGTCGTAGAGCTCGGCGTGGGGGGCGCCCCAGGTGCGGTAAACCGTCAGGCGCAGGCCGTCGGCCTGCACGGGCGTGAACACATGCCGGCGGAAGCGCCGGGCGTTGTCCCGCTCCCGGACGAGCACCTCCGGCCGCCCATTCACCAGGGCCGCCACCTCGTAGTCCCGGACCAGCTCCGGCGGCAGGCCGTTGATCTCGAAGCGGCGTGTTCCCAAATCGGTGCTGAAGACCAGCTCCGCGCTTCCGATTTTCCGGCCCCCGCCCGCGAAGGCCAGCTCGACCCAGGCCGGCTGCGCGGGGTCGAGGGGGCCCGACGACCAGGCGTTGGGCAGGCCGTGCGGCCGGATGTGGCCGTTGATGAGCTGCTCCGGGCCGTAGAGGCGCTGGAGCGGCTCCGCGGCAAAGCAGGGGACCAGGGGCCTGATCCGGAACCGGCCGTCCGCTGTGAGCTCCGGCGTGTCGGGCCCCTCGAAGGCCAGGATGCCCGGGAAGCGGGCCGGTTCGCAGGCGAGCAGCACGTCGGGATTGCGGTCGAGAACAAAAAACAGCTTCTGTCCGGCACTGGGCGCGGCATCGACCGGGAACCCGACCCAGCCCGATCCCGTGACGGGAACGGTGAGATCGGCCACCAGCCTGTCCATCCGGTAGTTCTGCGGCTTGTGGCAGGCATAGACCCGCAGCCGCAGGGATGAATCCTTTACGGCACGCACGAGGAATCGGATAGCGTCGAGTTTTCCGGTCGCCACGGGCAGCAGAAGGCCCATGCGCGTCTTGAGCGCCTGCCACTGAGAGCCTTCCAGCAGCTCCGCGCGGCGCTCGGAGGAGGCGGTGAGGGTGGCGGTGCGGGACAGGTCCTCCTTCTCGAGGAGGCGGTAGCCGATGATCGACTGGTCCTCGCGCGCGAGCCGGCGCTGCAGCTCGGGCATGTGGCCGCGGCGCAGCGCGTCGGGGGTCAGCCCCTGGCGGGCGCAGAGGGCCGCCGCCGCGCCGGCCGCCTGGCCCATGACGGCGGTGGTGCCCATGATGCGCACGACCCCGAGCCCGATGTGCGAGGCGCTGACGTTCCGGCCGGCGAAAAGAAGATTGGCCACATTGCCGGAGTAGAGGGATCCGAAGGGGATATCCGTGATGCCGGGCAGCCAGTCGTGGGTGCAGGCGGGAAGGGGGTCGCGGTAGCCGAGCGGGGGGTGGACATCGATCGGCCAGCCCGCGTAGCCGATGGCGTCGTCGTACGTTTTCTGGGCCATGAAGTCGTTGCCGGTCGGCAGGCAGGGGCCCATCAGGCGGCGCGATTCGCGCTTGCCGGGGAGGTAGCCGATCCAGTCGATTTCAAACCGCTCCACGCCGTCGAACTTCCCGCTGTTCTTGATGTAGTCCCACAGGCCGTAGGCCAGGCGGCGGGTGTGCCAGACCACGTCGTCGTCCTCGTGGATGGAATCGCCCGCGCCGCCGTACTCCGCCCACCAGGGGCCGAAGTAGGAGCCGTCCAGCAGCCGGTCGAAGGTGCGGGCGCCCTGGTGCGCCGGAACGGTGAGCGTGGAGAGGCGGCTCACGTCGAGCGCCCACTCGGGGCGCTTGAAGGGAACGGGGTGGCCCCGGTCCACGGTCGTGAACAGGAGCGTGGCGCCCATGGTCTGGCGGTCCGCGGCTTCGGGCGCCTGGGGCTCGTTGAACTCGCTGCGGGCTTCGCGGCCCACCCGGAACGCCGCGCCGGCGAGGAATCCGACGGTGCCGTCGCCCGTGCAGTCGATGAAGAGGCGGCCGGTGAAGGTGATGAGCTTTTCGGAGCGGAGCTGGAGGCCTTCCACGGATTGGATTTCGCCGGGCGCTTTCAGGTTCACCTTGAAGACGCTGGTATTGAGGAAGCACTGAAGGTTCGGCTGCTCGTGCACCATGTCGAAGAAGAGTTCGTCATACTGCGGCCAGTGCAGGCGGCCTGAATCGGCGACTTTCCGGGCCAGGCGCAGCGTGATTTCCTCCATGATGCCGCTTTCGCGGGAGAGGCAGTTCCAGGGCGAGTGGTTGGCGCTGCTGGGGGTGACGCGGATTTCGCTGCTGGCGCTGCCGCCGAGCACGGGGCGGTCGGAGATGAGGGCCGTGCGGCAGCCGCTTCGCGCGGCGGCGAGGGCGGCGCAGAGCCCGGCGATGCCGCCGCCGATGACCACGATCTCGGCTTCGCAGGCGAAAGCCATTAGCGCGCGGGGCCCGGGATCGGATTCCGGGCGGGACATTTCGGGGGTG
>CAIKKV010000203.1 GCA_903828035.1 uncultured bacterium | reverse complement strand
TCGCATCATATCCCCTCCTCCGGGTCGCTCAGGGCCATTGATTCTGGTTTTTCAGAATTTTAGGGTTGAACTAACCATTATAATATCAGATATAATCAGCGGTGAATGTGGCTGGAAACGACTTTAACAGACTAATTGAGGACAAAATAATGTGCCCCGACGAAATCAAGCTGCTATCCGCGCATTATTTCAAGTCCTACGACGCCCATCAGCGAGTGGCCTGCCGGCGGCACGATCCGATGGATGAGATCATCGTGATGCTTGGAGGCGTCTACCGCTCACGGCAATTGGGGGACACGCCTCAGGCTCCCGTGGAGGCGCGCGCGGGCGACGTCATTTATTGGCCGGCCGGCGCCGACCGGGTTGAAGAGAGCGATCCCCGCGACCCGATGCACTGCATTGCCATCTACCTGGTCTGGAGCCATCCGCCGATCCTCCAACCGGCGCTTGTCCATGACAACGAGGGCGTCATCCGGATCCTGGCGAACCGGCTTCTGGCCCTGCGAACCCTTCCCCTGCCGCTTCCAACGACCGTGCCCAACCATTTCGCAGCCGCCATAACGGCCGAACTGCTCTACCTCCTGTCTCGTCGCGTCGACACCCTGCTCGGCCGCGTGGCCCGGTATGTGGAAACGCATATGTCCCGGCCGTTCACCCTCGCCGAGCTGGCCAGGGAAGTCGGCCTGCAGCGGCATCACCTGGGGCGACGGTTCAAGTCACTGACAGGCCTTACCCCCATGGAATACGTGCGGCGGCGAAAGGCCGATCACGCCCTCAACTCGTTCCTGGCCGATGCCAACCAATCGGCCACGGAAATCGCGGCCGCTGTGGGAGTCAAGGACACCTATCAGCTGCGCCGCTTGCTCAAGCGGTGCTACGGGTTGACCGTGCGGGAAATCCGAAGGAAAAAACCGGGCGGGGTGGCGGGAAAAGCCCCCTCGGCGGCGTCCCCCTGGATGTCGTCCATCACCGCCTCCCTCCTCGACCCGGAGGCGGGCTCAGTCCGGCGGCGGCGCAGATCCGCTGTGAAGCCTAAGTAGAGCCGCGACAAGGCTACACGCGCTCATGGACAAAGCCCTTTTCCCTTGGTACGATTATTAAATGAACGCGGACTCAAACAAGCTCATCCGCAAAACCGTGGGAGCGGAAAAACAGGAGCGGCCCCTGGTGCGGTTGGATCGTTTAAATCGTTCCCTGCGCCGGCTGAAACCTGAATGGCACCATGAACCCGGACTTTACCCCATTCGAAAAACTGTTGGGCGCCCTCGCCCGGGCTGATGTGGCCTACATGACCGTGGGAGGCGTTGCCTGCTCTCTCAGCGGATTTATGCGGACCACGGAGGATGTGGACATCCTTGTGGCGCGGGACGAAGCCAACATCAGCCGATTGCTCCAGGTGTTATCCGGATTTGGCGAAGGCGCGGCCCGAGAATTATCAGTAGCCGATTTCACCGATGAAGAAGGGTCAGTGCGAGTTGTGGAGGATTTCCCCCTCGACCTGTTCGTCCGCATGGGCGGGCGGCATTATGAGGATTTGCTCCCCTTTGTCCGGCATGTCGATATCGAGGGTGTCCGGCTACCTTTCCTCGGCCCGGAAGGCCTGATTCTGCTGAAGCAGGACAGCGTGCGGGAGAAAGATCGCATTGACGTCCTGGCCCTGCGGAAATTGTTGCCGGACAACTGACCGCTAATTCGGCAATCGGGATGCTTGACAATCCTTCATTCCATTTGTTAGTGTTTTAGCTCTTTTTGACAGTCTATTATTCCGGCGTAGCTCAATGGTAGAGCGCTTGGCTGTTAACCAGGATGTTACAGGTTCGAGCCCTGTCGCCGGAGCCATTCTTTTTTGACGTGACTTCCGTTACCGCCCGGTTAGCGCGGTTTCTCTCTTGTCGGGCCTTTCCGCCCATCC
>CAIKKV010000202.1 GCA_903828035.1 uncultured bacterium | reverse complement strand
GATCAGCCCGTCGATCAGGTCGTTCACGTAGCAGAAGGAGCGCGTCTGGGTGCCGTCGCCGTAGAGGGTGAGGGCCTCTCCCCGCAGGGCCTGGACGATGAAGTTGGAGACGACCCGCCCGTCGTTCGGATGCATGCGGGGCCCGTAGGTGTTGAAGATGCGGGCGACCTTGATCTGGACCTGGTGCTGGCGGTGATAGTCGAAGAACAGGGTTTCGGCGCACCGCTTGCCTTCGTCGTAGCAGGCGCGCGTGCCGATCGGGTTGACATGGCCCCAGTAGTCTTCGGTCTGGGGATGCACCTTGGGATCGCCATAGACTTCGCTGGTGGAGGCCTGGAGGATGCGGGCCTTGACCCGCTTGGCCAGGCCCAGCATGTTGATGGCGCCGTGTACGCTGGTTTTCGTGGTCTGGACCGGGTCGTACTGGTAATGCACGGGCGAAGCCGGGCAGGCGAGGTTGTAAATGGCATCCACCTCCACGAAAAGCGGGAAGGTCACATCGTGGCGCATCACCTCGAAATACGGATGGTCCATCAGGTGCCGGATGTTGGCCTTGGCTCCGGTGAAGAAATTATCGACGCAGATGACCTCGTGGCCGAGGTCGAGAAGGCGCTCGCAAAGGTGGGAGCCCAGGAATCCGGCGCCGCCGGTGACCAGGATCCGTTTGTGTGAGGCGGGTTTCATCGGTCGATCCTTTCCATTTCGGTTTACCCCCAGAGGACAAGGCCGGTCTCGAGCGGATTGTCCAACCCATCGGTCTGGGGAAGAACACGGATACCATACGTGTAACGGCCGTTTTGCGCAAGCTCATGTGTGCCGGAGAAGACCAGTGCGCCCCGGTTGTCGGGCAGGCCTTTCAGCGTGATGACATCGGGCTTGGCGGTGAAGTCGTGGCCGTCGGTCGGCCCGATCACGAGCTGGACGAGAATCTCGGGAAGCGTGAGCTTGCCGGGTTCGATCCGCACCTTGATCGTCAGGGGTTGCCCGAGGGCGATGGAGTCGCCGGTCGCGCCTTCGACGCGGATATCCTTCAGGCGCAGGGACGAGAAGCGGATGGGAATCTTGAGCTTCCAGTCCGCCAGTTGGCGGGCCAGGGCGAAGCCGTTCCGGGCCAGCAGGGCGCCTCGCTCCGCCGCCGGCACATAGCTGGACTCCACGTAGTCCCGCACCATGCGTTCGGCGCTGAAGCGGGGCACCAGCGTCTGCATGGAGCGCTTGGCCATGGCGATCCAGCGCTGGGGCAGGCCGCTTTCGTCGCGGGAGAAGAAGAGCGGAACGATGGTGTCTTCGAGCAGGGAATAGAGGGAGAGGGCGTCTTCCTCATCGGTTGTTTCGGGAAGCGGCGCGCCCTCCTGCACAGGCGGGCCGATGGTCCAGCCGTTGGATCCATCGAACCCCTCGCACCACCAGCCGTCGGAGACGCTGAGGTTGATGCCGCCGTTGACGGGGGTCTTCTGCCCGCTGGTGCCGCTGGCTTCATGGGGGCGGCGGGGCGTGTTGAGCCAGACGTCCGAGCCCTGCACGAGCAGCCGGGCCAGGGACAGGTCGTAGTTCTCAAGGAAGAAAATCCGGCCCAGGAAACGGGGATCGTTGCAGGCGGCGATCACCTTGTGGATCAATTCGATGCCGAGCTTGTCCTCGGGGTGCGCCTTGCCCGCGAAGACGAGCATGACCGGGCGCTTGGGATGATTGACGATCTGGTCCAGCCGGTCGAGGTTGGAGAGCAGCAGGGTCGCGCGCTTGTAGGGGGCGAAGCGGCGCGAAAAGCCGATGATCATGGCCGACGGGTTGATGCCGGCGAAGACGTCCTCGCGCAGGACCTTGGCGGGGCGGTATTTCAGGAAATGCGCCGAAACGTTCTCCCGGATGGCGGTCAGCAGGTCCTGCCGGAGTTCGTCCTTGGCGTCCCAGAAGGCCGCATCGGGGATGTCGCTCACCCGGCTCCAGAGCGCGGCGTCCGAGAGGCGGCGGGTCCAGTCGGCCCCGAGATGCTTGTCCAGCAGGTTTTTCATCCGGGGGGCGACGTAGGAGGGGGTGTGGATGCCGTTCGTGATGGATCCGATCGGAACCTGGACCACGGGCGTCCCCTTCCAGACCTCCTGCCACATGGCGCGGGAGACGGCGCCGTGGAGGCGGCTGACGCCATTGACCCGGCCGGCTGTTTTGAGCCCGAGGACGGTCATGGAAAACGGCTGGTCATCGCCGCTTCCGGAGCGGCCGAAGTCCCAGAACTCGGACCAGGAGAGGCCGGCCTTTTCGGCGAAGTGGCTGAAGTAATACTCCATGAGGTCGCGCGGGAAGACCTCGTTGCCCGCGTCGACGGGCGTGTGGGTGGTGAAGACGGTGCTGCCGCGGACCAGTTCGCACGCTTCGGAGCAGGAGAGGCCGTTCTCCAGCATGAGGGCGCGTATCCGCTCCAGCGTCAGGAAGGCGGAGTGGCCCTCGTTCATGTGGTAGACGGCGGGGCGGATGCCGAGTCGGCGGAGGAGCCGTTCGCCGGTCATGCCGAGAAGCATCTCCTGCTTGATCCGGGTATGCCGGTCGGCCACATAGAGGCGCGCGGTGATCTGCCGGTCCTCGGGCGTGTTACGGGGCATATCCGAGTCGAGGAGGTACAAGGTCACCCGGCCCACGCGGACTTCCCAGGCCCGGGAGTAGAGCGTCCGGCCCGGCAGGTCCAGGGCGATTTCCAGGGGCAGGCCCTGATCGTCTTTCACGATCTGGACGGGAAGGACGGAGAAGTCGTTTTCCGGGAACGAGGCCTGCTGCCAGCCGTCCTTGTCGATGAGCTGGCGGAAATAGCCGTTTTTGTAAAGCAGGCCGACGCCGACCAGCGGCACATTCAGGTCGCTTGCCGCCTTGAGGTGGTCGCCCGAGAGGACTCCGAGGCCGCCCGAATAGATGGGCAGGCACTCGTGCAGGCCGTATTCGGTGGAGAAGTAGGCGGCGGGCGCGCCGCGGTGGAAAGCGGATCGGGGCGGCAGGAGGCTGTCGTTCCCCTTCATGTACGCATCGAACGCCTCGAAGGTGAGCGCGTAGAGCTCCAGGTAGTGCGGGTCGTGCCCGAGGGCTTCGAGGCGCTCCCGGGACGCCTGCTCAAGCATGCGGACGGGGTTGTTGTTCATCGACGGCCAGAGGGTCGGGTTCAGGTAGGCGAACAGGTCGAGCGCGT
>CAIKKV010000201.1 GCA_903828035.1 uncultured bacterium | reverse complement strand
GACGAAGAAGGCGATTGACGCCTGGGCGGATTCGATCCCCAAGGATCCGGGCAACACGGGGCTGGCCATGGGCTGGGCCAAGCCGGAAACGCCGGATGGCGATTGGAAGACCATGACCCTGCCGATGGGTTGGCAGACGGCGGGCCATGACTTCAGCGGCGTGTTCTGGTTCCGCCGCGAGATCATGATCCCGGCGGCCTGGGCGGGCAAGGATCTCTCCCTTCACGTCGGCGCGTGCGACAAGCGCGATTACACCTATTTCAACGGCGAGTTCCTCGGGTCGCTGGGCATGGAGGACCGGGCGGACGCCTGGTACACGCCTCGCGTCTACACGGTGCCGGGCCGCCTGGTCAAGGCGGGGCGGAGCGTGGTTTCCGTTCGCGTGTTCAGCAATATCTACCAGGGCGGCATGATCGGCCCGGCCGTCGAGATGTGGGCCGGTCCGGAAGGCGGCGCGCCGTCGGATCAAATCGAGCTGGCGGGAGACTGGAAGTACCGCGTGGAGCAGAATTTCGGAAAGGTCACCACGGCGCCGCCCGCCCAGACCTACGGCGATGGCAACGCGAATACGCCCTCCGTGCTGTTCAACGCGATGATCGCGCCCGTGGTTCCGTACGCCCTCCGCGGGTTCATCTGGTACCAGGGCGAATCGAACGCCGGCCGGCCGGGTGAATACCGGACTCTCTTTCCCGCGATGATCCGCGACTGGCGCCGCGAGTGGGGGCGGCAGGATCTGGCCTTCCACTTCGTCCAGCTGGCGAATTACATGGCCGCGCGCGAGAAGCCGGCGGAAAGCGACTGGGCCCAGCTGCGCGAGGCACAGCGGCTGACGCTGGACAGGGTGCCGGGCACCGGCATGGCCGTGATCGTGGACATCGGCGAGGCCGGGGACATTCATCCCAAGAACAAGCAGGACGTGGGGCGCCGTCTGGCGGCCTGCGCCCTGGCCAAGGATTACGGGAAGGACGAGTTTGTGGGCTCGAGCCCGCTGCCGAAGGCGGTCTGGTGCGAGGGCGCAACGGTGAGCGTGAAGTTCGATTACGCGGCCGCCGGGCTGACCGTCAAAGGCGACGCCTTGACGGGCTTTGCCGTGGCGGGCGCGGATCGCGTGTTTGCCTGGGCGGCAGCCCGCGTGGCCGGCCCTGATCTCGTCGCGCTGGACTGTCCGGCCGTGCCGGAGCCGCAGTGGGTGCGGTATGGCTGGGCGGATAATCCCGCCTGCAACCTGTACGGCGGCACGGGCCTTCCCGCCTCGCCCTTTGAGAGCGCCATCCCGGGCGGCGAGTGGGCGTCCGCCTTTTAAGCGCGCCGGGGTAAGAGTAGATATTTCTTGCGCTTTAAATATATGTATAGCATGATGTCAAAAAACGGCGTTTTATGACATTGAGGTTGCATGTCGTTATTTAATCGTTTATTGCAGGCGCCCACGCAGAGTTTCTTCCTGTTCGGGCCGCGTGGATCGGGTAAAAGCACTTGGTTGCGGACCTGTTATCCCGAGGCCCATTGGGTGGATTTGCTGCGGGAGGATCTTTACCAACGGTTCCTGGCCCAACCGGCCTCTTTCGCCATGGAGCTCGAAGCGCTCCGGCCGGGCAGTTGGGTGGTGGTGGATGAGGTGCAGCGGCTTCCCAACCTGCTCAATGAGGTCCATCGCCTCATGGAAGGGCGGAAACTTCAATTTTGCCTCTGCGGGTCCAGCGCGAGAAAGCTGAACCGGGCCGGCGTGAATCTTCTCGGCGGCCGGGCGCTCCGCCGGGCCATGCATCCGTTTCTGCCGTCCGAAATGGGGGAGGCTTTTTCACTTAGCCAGGCCCAGCAAGTCGGCTTGCTGCCGGTTGTTTGGGGAAGTCCGGACAAGGCGGGCGCGATTGACGCCTACGCGCAACTCTATTTGAAAGAGGAAATTCAGGCCGAGGCCCTTGTGCGAAACTTGCCTGGCTTTGCCCGCTTTCTGCCCATTGCCGCGCTTTATCACGGGCAGACGTTGAACGTTTCCAATATCGCTCGGGAGTCGGGCGTCTCCCGGATGACGGTTGCCGGCTATCTGGATATTCTCGAGCAAACCCTGTTGTGCTTCCGGCTCCCCGCCTACGAGTCCCGGCTTCGCGTCCGGGAGCGGCAGCATCCTAAATGGTACTGGTGCGATCTCGGCATCGTCCGGGCTATGAAAAAATCAAAGGGCGATCTTCTTCCCGAGGAACGGGGCGCCCTGTTCGAGGGACTGGTGGCGCAGACGCTGCGGGCCTATCGGGATTATTCGGGTCTGTTTGATTCCCTGTTTTATTGGGCGCCCGCCGAAAGCCGCGATACCGAGGTGGATTTTCTGCTGGCGAGGGGCGATCGATTCGTGGCGGTTGAAGTCAAGACTGGGAGCCGCTTTCAGGAATTCTGGTGCAGGGGCTTGCGGGCCTGCGCGCCGCTCAAGGGGCTGGGGCGCCGCTTTGTTGTCTGTCCGGAAAGCCCGCTCATGAAGACTTCGGACGGCATCGAGGTGGTGTCGTACGAGGCTTTCGAACACCTGCTGCACGCGGGCGGTATTTGGAATGAGCCGGCTTGATTGATCCGCCCCGCGCGCAGTCAGCGCGCTTTCGAATCCAGCGGTAGATTTGCCAGTAGCGCCTCGCGGTGGCGGACGTAGAGGATGAGGTCGTTTTCACAGAGGCGGTCCCACCCTTGCGCCCGCTCGGGGCGGCGCAGGCGGCCGTTGAGCAGGAACCGGATGGCGGCGTCGAGCGGGCGGATGTTCTCCGGCCCGGCGATGAAGGCCAGGCTGAACAGCCCGACGGACCACTGCCTCTCCCCGAGGAAGTAGCGGTCCGCACTGTCGAACAGGCCGTCCGGCTGCAGCCGGCTCAGCAGCTGGTTCCCCATCCGGAGGCAGAGCTCCCGCAGGACCGGCCGGTACGGATGGCCGGCGGGCAGCACGGCGCAGAAGCGGGCGAGGCCCCGCAACGTGATGGCCCCGTAGCAGGTGTAGTAGTTGTGTCCGCCCTGGAAGCCCAGCGGCAGCAGGCCCGCCGCCGCCGAGGTGCGGCAGTAGTAAAGGCCATGCTCCAGCGCCTCCGGGTCGCCCGTCTGCCGGTAATGCTCCGCCAGGTGATAGAGCGCGAACGCGCTGAAATTGTGGTTGAACTCCACCCGGTAGCCGCGATAGGCGCGGATCAGCTTTTTCGAGGCTTCCGCATAGCGGGGCTCCTTCAGGACCTCCGCCGCCACATCGAACAACTCGCCCGCGGGCCCGCTGTCATACGCGCCTCCCTGCCAGGGCACCCGGGGCGCCCCGCTTTTGGAGGCCAGGTGAAAGCCCGAGAAGGTGCCGTCGGGCCGCTGGAGGCTCAGCGCGAACTCGGCTTGTTCCCTTAACAGGTCAAGAAGGCGCGGGTCGTCCACGCCGCTCAGCCAGGCGCGGCCGTAGGCGGAGGCGTGGTAGGTGCACCAGGCGGTGTACTCGGGGAGCTCGCCCGCCTTGCGGCGGGCCTCGAACCCTGCCAGCACGTCGTTGCATTCGGCCCGCAGGGCCGCCGGATAGGCGAGAAGGCCGTCGTCGGGAACCGACTCCGGATCCAGCCACTCGGGCAGGCGGATGCGGGAGCCGCCCCGCTTTTCCAGGTAGAGCGTGACGGCCGGGCCGGAGGGCGCGGCGGCCTGAACGCGGCTGATGCCGTCGGGCAGGGTGATGGGCTCCGTTTGCACGGACTCCGCCATTGGGTGGAGCGAGATCAGGCCCGCCGCGCGGAGGGAAACCGACTGCCACGGAACGGGCCGCGGCTTGAAGCCCTTGCCGAGAAGAGCGGCGAAGGTCTCTTCCGGCGGCGGCAGGCCGGACCAGCGGCAG
>CAIKKV010000200.1 GCA_903828035.1 uncultured bacterium | reverse complement strand
TCGCAAAATCTGTTTGAGACTGAATTTCATCAAAAATAAGAAGTTTTCCTCCAAGACTTGCGAACTCTTTGGCAAGGAAGAGATTACGGAACGTTTGTTTCATGGTGTCCACCGGAATGGGATTTATGCCCTGTATTATGCCGAAGGGGATGGGCTTGGGCAAGAAAAACAGCAGGTCACTCCGGTTTGGGAACCAACCGGTCGATTTCCCCGGACTCGATCATCGGTTTGAGCATTTTCCAGCCGGCGATATGGGTGGCTCCGAGGAACATCTGGGGGACGAAATCGACCTTTTCACCGCAGCGGCGGTACATCTCCCGGGTGGTTTCGGAGTCCTTGAACTCGTCTTTTTCGTCGTCCCATTCGACGGCATGGGCGGTGAAGGTGACTCCACGCGAGCGGAAGAAGTTGATGGCTTCGGTGCAGAGGCCGCAGATCCGGGCGTAATAGATGTCGATGGTCATGGGGATGTTCCTTTGAATAGCACATGGCCTATTTGCCACATCGCCCGCCTTTTTGAAAGCTTTTCCGCCGGTTTGCCATGGGTTCGGCTTGCGAAGCGGCACGGCCTGGCGTATAGTACCGGCTTCAAATGTGCGGAAATATATGAGCGATGACACCACTCCCATGATGAAGCAGTACCGGCGGATTCGCAGCGAATTGCCGGCCGGCACGATTCTGCTTTTCCGCCTCGGCGACTTCTACGAGATGTTTTTCGAGGACGCCCAGGACGCGGCGCCCATCCTTGAAATCACCCTGACACGCCGCCAGAGCATGCCCATGTGCGGCGTGCCGTTCCACTCGGTGGACAGCTATGTGGCCAAGCTCCTGCGAGCCGGGCGCAAAGTGGCCATTTGCGAGCAGATTGAGGATCCCACGGCCGCCAAGGGCATCGTGAAACGGGAAGTGACCCGGATTATCACGCCCGGCACGGCGACCGAAGAGGCGGTCCTGACTGCCCGGGAGCATCACTTTCTCGCGGGCCTTTGCCGCCAGGGCGACTCTATCGGGCTGGCCTTGCTCGACCTCTCCACCGGCGAGTTCCAGGTGGAAGAGTCCACCTCGCCCGAAGCCATCCGGGATGCGCTCCAGCGCGGCTGCCCTGCCGAATGCGTCATTCCGGCCGACCAGGAATCCGATCCGGCCATCAAGGCCGCCCTGGCCGGCATCGCGGTCATGAAAAGCCCGGTGGAGGAGTGGGTCTTCGAATACGACGCCGCCCACGATCACCTGGTGCGTCATTTCAAGGTTCTCTCCCTGGAAGGGTTCGGCTGCGAAGGGAAGCGGGCCGCCGTCGGCGCGGCCGGGGGCGTTTTCTATTACGTCCGCGAATCGCTGCGCCGCCAGGTCGGCCACATCCGCTCGCTCCGGCTGCATCATGCCTCCGATTTCCTGATTCTCGACGAGTCCACCGCCTCCAATCTCGACCTGCTGCCGCAGGGGCGGCGCGGCATCCAGCGCGGAGCCGATTTGCTGGGCGCGCTGGATGTGACCCGCACGCCCATGGGCGCCCGCCTTCTCCGCGAGTGGCTGCTGCGCCCCCTGGCGCGCGAGGAAGGCATCCGGGAGCGCCACGATGCCGTTGAGGCGCTGGTGCTGAACCGGTCGCTGCTGGCCGAGGTCCGCGATGGCTTGGACGATATCCGCGACCTGGAGCGGCTAATCGTGCGGCTCTCCGGAGGGTCCGGAAACGCCCGCGACCTGAAGGTCATCGGGCAGTCCCTCGGCGCGCTTCCGGCCGTCCGCAGCCTTATTGCCGCGCATGCGTCGCCCCGCCTGGCCGCCCTGGCCGCCGGCATGTTCGAAGAGCCGGAACTGGTCGATCTGGTCGAAAAGGCCATCGTGGACGAGCCGCCGCTGCCGGTCAAGGAAGGCGGCCTGATCCGGCCCGGCTATCACGCCGAGCTCGATGAGCTGCGTTCGTCCGCTTCGGCGGGACGGCAGTGGCTCGCCGAGTACCAGGCCCGGGAGATTATCCGGACCGGCATCAAGACGCTCAAAGTGCGGCATAACAAGGTGTTCGGCTATTACATCGAGGTCTCGCGCGGGCAGGCCGCCCATGTGCCGGTGGATTACACCCGCAAGCAGACCCTGGTGAACGCCGAGCGGTACATCACGCCCGAGCTCAAGGAATACGAGCACAAGATATTCGGCGCCCAGGACAAGTCCACGGCGCTGGAGTACGAGCTGTTCTCCGAAATCCGCAACCAGGTGGTCGGGCGGATGGAGCGGATCCAGAAAACCGCCCGCGCGCTGGCGGAGCTGGATGTGTTCGCCTCGTTTGCGGATCGCGCCCTGGCCAACCGGTATGTCCGCCCGACCATCAACGGCAGCGGGCGGCTCGCGATCCGCGACAGGCGCCATCCGGTCGTGGAAACCTTGGCCGAAGCCGAGCGGTTCGTGCCCAACGATACCCTGCTGGACCGGGATGAGAATCAGCTGCTGATCATCACGGGGCCGAACATGGCCGGAAAATCGACTTACATCCGCCAGGTGGCCCTGATCGTCATCATGGCCCAGATGGGCTCCTTTGTGCCGGCGGCGCAGGCGGAAATCGGCGTGGTCGACCGCGTCTTCACCCGCGTGGGCGCCAGCGATGACCTTGCCCGCGGCCGCAGCACGTTCATGGTGGAGATGCAGGAGACGGCCAATATCCTGAACAATGCCACGCCGCACAGCCTGGTGGTGCTGGACGAGATCGGGCGGGGCACCAGCACCTTCGACGGCATCAGCATCGCCTGGGCCGTGGCCGAACATCTGCACAACAACGAAGCCGTCAAAGCCAAAACCCTCTTCGCCACCCATTACCATGAGCTGACCGACCTGGCCCTGACCATGAAAGGCGTGAAGAACTACACCTGCCTGGCGCGCGATACGAGCCAGGGGGTGGTCTTCCTGCGCCGGATCGTGCCGGGGGCGGCGGACAAGAGCTATGGCATCCAGGTGGCGAAGCTGGCGGGCCTTCCGGAGCCGGTGATCGACCGGGCCCGCGAGATCCTGGCCAATCTGGAGGAGGGCGAGTTCGGGGAGGCGGGCCAGCCCAAAATCGCCCGGCAGCGTCCGGGAACGCGGCGGAACCGGGACGTTTCCCCGCCACGCAGTCAGATGGATTTATTCGGGAGCCAGGCACCATGAAAATCGTTTGCGCCACCAACATGCCGTATGCCCTCGAGGCCTTCTCGACGCTCGGGGACGCCGTGGTCCTGGAAGGCCGCCATATCAGCCAGGCCGACGTCAAGGATGCCCGCCTCCTGGCCTTGCGCTCCACCACCAACGTGACCCGCTCGCTGCTGGAGGGGAGCCAGGTCGGGTTTGTAGGGACGGCCACGATCGGCACCGATCACCTGGACATCCCCTATATGGAGCAGTCCGGCATCCGGTGGTGCTTTGCGGCGGGCTGCAATGCCAACAGCGTCTCCGAATACATCACGGCGGCCCTGCTGGTGCTGTCCGGCCGGGGCGGGTTTCGCCTGGAAGGGCTGACGATCGGCGTGGTGGGCGTCGGGAATGTCGGTGCGCGCGTGGTTAAGAAGGCCGAGGCGCTGGGCCTGCGGGTCCTGAAAAACGATCCCCCCCTGCAGCGCCGCACCGGCGATCCGTCGTTCGTGTCGCTGGCCCGGATCCAGGAAGAGGCGGACATCGTCACCTTCCACGTGCCGCTGACCAAGGAGGGCCCCGACGCCACCTGGCATCTGGCCAATGAGGCGTTTTTCAAGGGGCTGAAAAAGCCCGTGATCTTCCTGGATGCCGCCCGGGGGCCCGTGGTGGACACGCCCGCGCTGGTGAAGGCGGTGGAGGCGGGACGGGTGCGCCAGGTGGTTCTGGACACGTGGGAGGGGGAGCCGAAGTTCGATCGCTCCCTGCTCGACCGCGTGGACATCGGAACGCCGCACATCGCCGGCCATTCCTTTGAGGGCAAGGTGGCGGGAACGATGATGGTTTACGAGGAAGCCTGCCGCTGGCTGGGCGTGGCGCCGTCGTTCAATCCCGAGTCGCTGCTGCCTCCGGCGCTGGTGCCGGAGCTTTGCGCATCGGCCGCGGGTCGCCCGGATGAGGAGGTGCTCCGTGAAATCGTCAAGCCGGTTTATGACATCGAGGCGGACGATGCGCGGATGCGCGCCATTGACGGCCTCGACAGCGCGACGCTTGCGAAGGAGTTTGACCGGCAGCGCAAGGATTACCCGATGCGCCGGGAGTTCCGCTATACCACCGTGAAGCTCGAGGGCGCCGGCCAATCGCTGGC
>CAIKKV010000199.1 GCA_903828035.1 uncultured bacterium | reverse complement strand
TAGCCATCGCGCGCCCTGTTCGCTGTCGCTCACGTCGGGCGGCGCGCGAGATGGCTTCCGACTTACAGCCCGCCCAGGTAATAGGCCCTTCTTGTGACCCTGTCATCGGGCTTCCAGTGGGAACCCAGTCGCGCGCCGCCCAAGCGTGCTCGACAGAGCCGCGGGCGCGCGATGGCAAGTCGGGTGCGGCGTTCCGTCAGCCGGAATATGGCGAGGCGATTTTCCGATGATGAGGGGCGACGGCGAGGAGACGTGGAATAATGGTCCCGGCTCCTTTAGCCGTCGCCCCTCAGGGCGGAAAAGCGCCCGGCAGATTCCGGCCGGAACGCCGCACCCCGCATCACGTAACCTGCACGACAGGAGTCAATCCTGTATCAGGGTAGATGCGTTTGTCCTGATCGCGCGCGCCTGAAACGAAGGATTGAACCGGAGGTGCCGCTACGCTAGTCTGTCATCATACGAAGGAAACGCCGATGACGACCTGTTACCTGGTGCGCGACGAGCATGTTCCGCAGAAGGCCGCCTTCCCGGTCATCGACGCCCACAACCATCTGTGGGGCGGCTGGGACAAAGTGCCGGAGACGGTTCGCGTCATGGACGCCTGCGGCGTGGCGGCGTACGCCGACCTGACGGCCAACCTGCTCATCCGGTTCGCGGGCGGTGGCTACCGCTATGAAACCGGCGACCTGTCCGACTTCACCCGCCACTGCGCGCAGCCGTACCCCGGCCGCTTCTTCTGCTTCACCACCGCCACCTTTTCCACCCCCGTCGACCGGCCCCTCTTCACGGAGGTGAACGCCTTTGCCGCCCGCACGGTGGACCTGCTCCGCGACCATGTCGCCCGGGGCGCGCGCGGCCTGAAAATCCTCAAGGAGCTGGGGCTCAAGTACCGCGACGGCAGCGGGAGCCTGGTCAAGGCGGACGATCCCGGCCTGGCCCCCGTGTGGGAGGCCTGCGCGGACCTGGGCGTGCCGGTGCTCATGCACCAGTCCGACCCCGCCGGCTTTTTCGAGCCCGTCACCCCCGGCAACGAGCACGTCGACTCGCTCATCAAGTATCCCGACTGGTCCTTCGCCGACCCGAAGTTCCCCCGCAAGCGCGAGCTGCTGGAGCGCCGCGACCGGCTCTTCCGCCGCCACCCCCGCACCACCTTCCTCCTTCCGCACGGCGGCGGCTGGCCCGAGAACCTCGCCTATGTGACCCGCCTGCTCGACGAGAACCCCAATGTGAACATCGACTTTTCGGCCCGGCTCGACGAGTTCGGCCGGCAGCCGTACCGCGCCCGGGAGTTTTTCATCCGCCACCAGGACCGGATCTTCTTCGGCTCCGACATGCCCGCCTCGGAAGCCATGTACCGCTGCTATTTCCGGTTCCTCGAAACCTTCGACGAGCATTTCGCCTGCCCCGATTACGACGGCACCTTCGGCCGGCTCCGCTGGCACATCCACGGCATCGGCCTGCCGAAGCCGGTGCTGGCCAAGATCTATTACCAAAACGCGCTGAAATGGATTCCCGGCCTGGCGGATCCCTCGGCGACCGAAAGGACCGACCATGCCTCCTGTTGAACGCGTGCCCGGCGGGCTGATGCCCTTCTGGATGCTGTGCGATGCCTCGACCGTCGAGGAGAAAAAGGCCTTCATGCGCCGCTGCCGCGCGGGGGGCATCAAGGCCCTGACCATGCATCCGCGGGCGGGCAACCTGGTTCCCTTCGCCAGCACCGAGTGGTTCGGCATGATCCGCGAGCTGGTCGCCGAGGCGGTCCGGCTGGACATGAAGCTGTGGCTCTACGACGAGGATCCCTACCCGAGCGGCGCCGCCGGCGGGCTGGTCATGGCCGAGCGGCCCGATCTGCGCGGGCGCTACCTCGCCCGGGTGGAGAAGCCCGCGGCGCTGAAGGCGGGCGACCTGTGGTTCATCGGCCGCCAGCGCGTCATCTGGGCGGGCCTGGCTCCCCTCAGGGCCGGCCTGCCCGCGAAGGACCTGACGGCCTCCGTGGGGCCCCTCCGCGCCGACTGGTTCGCCACCGAGTGGGACAGCCGCTACTACTACGAGGAAACCCCCCGCTTTTCCTGCGTGCGGGGAAACGCCACGCGCCTGTTCCACGCCATGCGCGTGCCCGCCGTCCCGGCCGGCTACGCCCTCGCCGCCGTGACCGAGCAGTTCTGCGGCATCGACGGGCCCTGGGGCAGCCTGCCCGACCTGCTGCACCCCGACGCCTACGGCGTGTTCCAGCGCCTGGGGCTGGACCCCTACGTCGAGGCCGTTGGCTCCCATTTCGGGACAACCATCCCCGGCATTTTCACGGACGAGGCCAAGCCCCACGGCGGCACGCCGTTCACCGCGGACCTGTTCGCGTCCTTCCGTGCGCGGTTCGGCTACGACCTGTTCGCGAACGTGCACCGCCTGTTCGGCGAGCCGCTGGACGATGCCGCCCTGCGCACGCGCATCGACTACCGCCAGTGGATCATGGAGCGGTTCCTGGGCGGCTTCGTGAAGCCGTACCGCGCCTGGTGCGACCGCCACAATCTCCACCTGGCGGGCCATTTCTCGCCCGAGGACGACCCGGTCCAGGAGACGGGCTGCCTGCCGAGCTGCATGGCGATCATGAAGGAGATGTCCTTTCCGGGGTGCGATGTGATCGTCCCCGCCGTGGGCGATGAAACCTGTCCCACCTTGAACATGGGCAGCCTGCGCGCGGGGTCGATCAAGAGCCAGTCGGGACGCCGCTACGCCGCCAGCGAATCGCAGGCGCTGGGCGATTGGATCGTCACCACCCGCCAGACGCGCCAGATCTACGCGTGGCAGAAGGTGCTGGGCGTGGACCGGTTTTACACGCACGGCTTCTGGAACTCGCTGGACGGCGTCACCAATCTCGAGGCGCCGCCCGACTACGGCCCGAACTCCAGCATTTTCCCCGGCACCGGGGCGGTGAACGCCTGGCTGGAGCAGTGCGACGCCGTCATGGACGGCGGCGTGGAGACCGCCGAGGTGGCGGTGCTGGACAACGTGACCGCCTTCTGGATCTGGGGGCAGGGCATGGACACCAAGCCGCTGCTGCCCATGCGGCGCTCGCTGTGGAGCACGATGCTCCGCTGCCTGCAGGCGCAGGTCGGCATCCATTCGCTGGACGCCGCGGATGCGGCCGAAGCCGCCTCGGGATCCCGGGGGCTGACGTTCGGACGGCGGACCTACACGACCATCCTGGTGCCGGCCTGCGGCATCATGCCCGGCCCGGCTTTCCGCCGCCTTCTGGAGGCGGCCGACTCGGGCACCCGCGTCGTCTGGTTCGGCGGGGGCCCCACCAAGCTGGTCGAGCCCGCCGGCGCCCTGGCCCAGGCCCCCATGCCGGGCGGGGAGGTGCGGCGCGAGCGGGAGCCCACGCTGGCCTGGTGCCGCGAGAACCTGCCGGCCCAGGCCGCCGTGCGCGGCCCGCTGGCGAAGGAGTGCTATGTCCGCCGCTTCAAGGGCGAGGATGGCGCCGAGCGGCTCTTCGCGGTGAACATCGCCAGGGAGGCGCGGGTCTTCACGCTGGAGGACGACGGCGCCGCGGCGTGGAATCCCGACCCCGCGCTGGCCGACGGCGACGCGGACCGGGTCAAGGGCGGCGTGCGCTGGAGCGTGCCCGCTTACGGGTGCGGGCTCTTCAGCCTGGGCAAGGCCGCATCACGGCCGAAGCGGGCCGCCGCTTCGCGGCCGGCCGGCGCCGGGGCGGCGTTCGAGCGCGCGGGGCTGAACGCGCTCCGGCTGGATCGCTGCCGGATCACGCTCAAGGGTCGCCCGCCCCAGGACCGCCCCTACCCGCAGCCCTTCTGGCAGCGGTTCAAGGACTTCACGGCCCATGAAATGTTCAGCAATTTCGGCGGCGCGATGCCGGTTGACAGCACGGTGGCGGAGCCGGATCTCCGGTATGCGTTCACGTTCGAGTCGGCGTCCGCGCTGAAGAAGGCCGAGCTGGTGCTGGATCCGCGATGCGCGCGCGGCCGCTTCCAGGTGGTCTGCAACGGGCGCAAGGTGTCGGAGCTCCTGACCTTCCCGCGCATGACGATCACGCCGCTGCGCCTGCCCCTGGCCAATCTGCGCCGGGGCCGCAACACGGTGGAGCTCCGGTTCGATATCGGGAACGCCATGGAAGGGCTCCTGTCGATGGTCTGGATCGAAGGCGCCTTCGGCGTGCGCGTGGCGAAGGGCCGGCCGGTCCTGGAGGCGGAGGCCGCCCGGGTGTCGCCCAGGGGCTGGCTGGAGATGGGCCTTGCGCATTACATGGGCGAGGGGACCTACCGCTGGACCGAGACGCTTTCGGAGGCGGAGGCCGCGGCCGGCGGCTGGTCGCTGGAGCTGGACGAGGTGATGGACAGCGCGCGGCTGGCCGTGAACGGCCGGGACCGGGGCACGCTCGCCTGGGGGCCGTGGCGGTGGACGCTGGCCGGGCTGGCCGCCGGGGAAAACACATTCGAGCTGACCGTCAGCTCCACGGCGGGAAACCGGCTGCAGCTGTTGTATCCGGCCCAGCCTCAGGGCTGGATCGGCAAAGGGCGTCTGGTGCGCAGAGGTTAAGCCGGGAGGCGCGGCATGAAGCTGAATCGCGTTGAACAGGTGTATGCGCAAGCCGATCCCCGGTTTGCCGCATTTGAAACCGTCGCCTACTCCCGCGCCCGGGGCGCGGAGATGATCCGGTTCCGCTGGAGCGGGGAATCCAGCCCCGGCGCCGCGGCGGTCTCGCTGGCTTTTTCCACGGACAACGGCCGCGCCTGGGAGCCGGGCCCCGGGCCCGGCGGGGAGTCCGGGGTGAGTCCGGTGGCGGTGGGCCCGCGGCTGGTGCTGGTGGGCGGGGCAGGCCCCGGGGCGCTCCGCTGCCGGCTGTCGGAGGACGGCGGCCGCACGTGGGCGGTGGATGAGCCCGTCGCGCCGGAAGGGGCCGACGCGTCGCTCTCTTTCTCGCCCTCCAACACGCCCCTGGCGCTGAAGGACGGCCGCGTGCTGGTGCCGTGCACGGTGGCCGAGGCCGGCGACTCCGGGTGCGCGGCGGCCGGCGTATTGGAAGGGCGCTGGCAGGGGGATGGGCGGCTGACCTGGAAGCGGCTGCCTCCGGTGCGGATCAAGCCCGGGCAGTCGCAAGGCGGAGTGAGGGAGCCGGCCCTGGCCGAGATGCCGGACGGCCGGATCCTGATGGTCATGGCGGCCGGCGCCGGCGCCGCCGATCCGAACGCGGGCTACAAATGGTTCAGCGTTTCCAGCGACGGCGGCCGCAGCTGGGGCCGGCCCTGGCCCTGGACGTTCTCGGACGGCTCGCCCTTCTACTCGCCCGGCAGCGCCTCCCGCTTGTTCCGGCACTCGTCCGGCGAGTGGTACTGGATCGGGATCATCTGCCCGGATGCCCCCCGGGAGGACAGGCCGGGCTATCCGCTGGTGATCGGCCGCGTCGACCCCGCCTCCCTGCGCCTGGAGATGGAGACGCTGGACGTTATCGACACCCGGCGGGAAGGCGACACGGATCAGCTGGACCTGTCTCACTTTTCGCTCTACGAGGATCGCCAGACGGCTGACGTGGTTCTCCGGCTGACCCGCCGGGATGGCGCGGCCGGCGGGGGCGGGCCGGTTCAGGCGCCGGTGATGGCCTACACATTCGACCTTTAGCAGGATCGCTTCTGAAAATTTTCAACCATGATTTCCCCTCCGCTTCGGCCGGGCCGGGGCTGCTGCTCCTGGCCGGCCTGGCGGCGCTCTTCCTGGGGCGGCCCTATGCGGCGCTGGACGGGGATGTGGCGGTGTTCGGCGTGATGGGGGAGGACCTCGTCCAGCGCCATTACTGGCCGACCCTGGTCTACGGGCAGAATTACCTGCTGTCCCCGACGCCGTACCTGTATGCCTTCTGGCGGCTCCTGCTGCCGGGCGCCGCCCCGGCGCTGGCGCTGGCGCTGGCCGGCTCGCTGTTTTCGATCGGCGGCCTGGCGCTGGCGCTGGCCGCCTTCCGCCGCACGCAGCGGAGTGCCGGCGCGGGCGTGTTCTGGCCGTCGCTGGCCGTCGCCCTCCTCGCGGCGGGCAACGTGACCTTTATCGCCGATCACGCCAAGAACTCGGGCGTGGAGCTGTCCCTGTTTTTGATTGGCCTCATGCTGTGGGCCGGGAGCCGGATCGAGGCGCGGCCGCGGCCGGCGGACTGGCTGGTGCTGGGCGCGGCGACCGGGTTTGCCGACATTTCGCGGCTGCAGATGATTTTCTACGGGCTTCCGCTGCTCGGCCTGCTGCTGATCCGCGAATGGCGGCGGGAGGGCTTTCGCCCGGCCGCCGCGGGAGCGGCGCTCGCGGCGCTGGGCATGGCCCTCGGCTATGCCCCCCTGCTGGCCCACCGGTTTTGGCGGGCGGGCGACTGGCCCTCGGCCTTTGAGCTGCCGCTCACGCTGGGAACGGGGGAGCAGATCGTGCGGTCGTGGAAGGTGACGCTCAACGATATGCTCCCCGGCATTTTCGGCATCCGGCCCGAGATGACGCTCAAGCCGCTTCGGTACCTGTTATGGGCGGTGGCCGTGCTGCCGGCGTATATGTGGACGCTGTGGAAAAAGCCCGCGCGGACCTCGATGCTGGATCACGCGCTGGTGCTCGGGTCGCTGGCGATCCTGGCCGCCCTGATCCTGGTGCCGTCGCTGTCGCGCGACGGGGAGCAGCGGCGGTATGCGCTGACGTTGTTCATCGCCGGAATCTGGCTCTGCGGCCGGTTCTGGCCGGCGCCGGGCTGGCGGAACGCGGCGGCGGTGGCGCTGGGGGCGGGGCTGCTGGCGGCGGCCGTGCCCCGCTGGGAGGCGCGGCTGGAGAAATCGCGGCTGGCCGATCAGCGGCTGCGCGAGGCGCGCGCCCTTCTCGTGCCGGAGCTGGCCTCGCACGGGGCGGTGATCCTGGCGAATTACTGGGACGCCTCGCTGCTGCAATTCCTGTCGGACGGCCGGCTGGCCGTGGAGGCGCTTCCCTGGGGCGCCGTGCGGACGTACGGGCGGGTTCCGCGGTCGGCGTTCGGGCGGCGGACTCTCTGGCTGGCGCTGCAGGGGCGCGAGCGCGAGCTGACGGAGCGTCTGCGCGGCGAGGCGGGGGCGGCCGCGCCTGTCCGGATTCCCCTGCAAAACCGGTTCCAGGGGAAGTCCGGCGAACTGTGGGAGTTTCCGGACCGGGCCCTGGGCGCGCGCCTGATGGAGCGGGCTCATCCGCTCTATTTCAGGACGCCGTATCCGCCCGGGTCGGGGCCCATTCGGCCGGTTGCAATCAGGCCATCCTCTCTGGCAGAATAGGGTGATGAGGAGTTTTCTTATGCGAATGATGACGAGGACGATGATGATCCTGGCCTCCTGGGCGGGGATGGCCTGGGGGGCCGGCCCCGCCCGCCTGGCCTGTGACGGGCGGGTGTGGGATTTTGGAACGGTGGCCAATCATCAGGATGTGGAGCATGTGTTCCAGCTGCGGAACGAGGGGGGAACCCCGCTGTCCATCCAGCGCGTGCGGGCCTGCTGCGGGGCGACCGCGGCGCTTTCGTCCAAAATCATTCCGCCGGGCGAAGCCGTCGAGCTGACCGTCCGGCTCTCCCTGGCCGGGCGGCTGGGGGCCCAGAAGAAGAGCGTTTACGTGATTTCGGATGATCCGGTCGAATCCTGTTTCCCGATCCAGCTGTCCGGCACGGCCACGGCCGCCCTGGTGGCCTTCCCGCCCCGGCTTGATTTCGGCCCCGTGGCCGCGGCGGGGGGCGGCGAGCTGATGGCGCGGATCCTGTCCGTCACCGGAGGCGTGTTTCATGTGACCAACCTGTCCGCGACGGCGTCCTGGGCGGTTCCCCGCTGGGAGCCGGAGTCGAACGGCACGAGCGGAAAGCTCTGGGTCAACATCCAGCCGCCGCTGCCGGAGGGCGCCCTGGCGGGCCGGGTGATCCTGCTGACCGATCTGCCCGGGTACCCGAGGCTGGACCTGCCCGTCTTGGCCCGGCTCGACAGCGAGGTGGTGGTGGTGCCGCAGGCCCTGGTGCTGCGGGGCGGCGCGGCCGGCGGCGCGACGCGTTACGTGGCGATCCAGAGGCGCGGCGGAAAACCGTTCCAGCTGCTGGGGGTGGAAACGCCGGAGAAGGAAATCACCGCCGATGTGGCGCCGCTGGGCTCGAACGGCTATCGCGTGGCGATCAGCGGAATCGGGGCGGCGGCGGGCCTGAAGGGGAAGGTCTTGACGCTCCGCACGGATGTGAAAGGCATGGAGGAGATCGAAGTGCCGTTTATCCCGGAGAATGAAAGCGAATGAAGGCCGGGATGCGAATAGGGCTTCTGCTGCTGTTCCTGGGAGGCGCGGCGGGCGCGGGCGCGGAAGCGGGCGGGCTGCCTCCCGTGGCCGTGGATTTCTTTTTCGAGCCCGGCTGCCCCGATTGCGAGCGGGTGAAGGCGGAGGTGCTGCCCGTGCTCGAGTCCCGGTTCGCGGGGTTTTACCGGCTGCAGCCCCGCGATGTGGGCGTGACCAGCAACATGCTGCTGCTGGCGGCCTACCAGGCGCGGCTGGGCGTGCGGGATCGCAACGAGCCGGTGTCGGTGGTGGTGGATTACACCTACCCGTTCAGCGGGCTGGCCGCCATCCGGCGGGAGGCGCCGGACCGGGTGGAGCGGTGCATCGAGGAGCGGCTGGATCCGGGGTGGCGGGCGCCGGAGCCGATCCGGCTGGATCCGGCGCGGGCGGCGGCCCGGGCCGGGCGCTTTGCGCTGATGGCGGTGGTGGCGGGCGGGCTGACGGACGGGCTCAATCCGTGCGCCATGTCGACGCTCGTTTTTTTCATGAGCCTGCTGGCCGTGGCGCGGGTGCGGGGCCGCGGCCTGGTGGTGATGGGCGTGGCGTTCTGCGCCGCCTCCTTCCTGGTCTATACGGCGCTGGGCTTCGGCCTGCTGCGCGCCGTTCATTCCCTGGAAGCGTTTCCCCCTGTCCGGCGCGGGCTGAACGGCCTGATGCAGGCGGCCCTGGCGGCGATGGCCTTCCTGTCATTCCGCGACGCCTGGCGGTTCAGCCGCCGCGGGAAGGCGGGGGAGGTGACGCTCCAGCTGCCCGGCTCGCTCAAGCGGCGGATCCACGGCCTCATGCGGGCCCGGCTTAAAACGGGCGGGCTCCTGGCGGGGGGCCTGGTGATCGGGGCGGCCGTGACCGTGCTCGAGAGCGTCTGCACGGGCCAGCTCTATGTTCCCACGCTGGTGGTGGTGTTGCGAAGCGGCCTGGGCACGGCGCGGGAGGGGGCGCTGCTGGTGCTGTACAATCTGATGTTCATCGCGCCTCTGGCGGCCGTCTTCGCCGTGACGTATTACGGGCTGAGGACGGAGGCGCTGCTGAACTGGAGCCGGGGGCATGTGGTCCCGGGCAAGATCCTGCTGGGCGTGCTGTTCACGGCCCTGCTGGCGGGGTTGTTCTTTTTGTGAAGAGGGAGCGCATGACGGAGTTGCGAGCCGATTCCTTTCAAGTGGAAGCCGCCGGGCTGGGGGGCGAAAATCCGCTGCCGTATTTCCGCGGGCCGGAAAACGACCGGCCCCTTCCGGTCACGCTCGACGTGCCGCCGGAGGAGGTGCGGGACTACGGCCGCAACCAGGCGGAGCGGACGCTGCCGCACCGGATGCAGGACGGATTCGACCGCCGCCGCCGGCCGCGCGAGGTTTCCAGCCTGGTGCTGGAGAACGAGCACCTGCGGGCGGAGTTTGTTCCGGAGTGGGGCGGCCGGCTGTGGTCGCTTTTCTACAAGCCGTGGAAGCGGGAGCTGGTCCATCGCAACCCGGTGTTCCAGCCGGCCAACCTGGCGCTCCGCCAGGCCTGGGTGAGCGGCGGCATCGAGTGGAACATGGGGCGCCTGGGGCACCACGACTACACGCTGTCGCCGGTGTTCGCGGCCCGGGTGCGGGGGCCCGGCGGCGAGCCCGTGCTGCGGCTCTACGAGTGGGACCGCGTGGGCTGCTTTCCCTGGCAGATCGACTTCTCGCTTCCCTCCAGTTCCCATTTCCTGTATGCGCGCGTGCGGCTGGTCAATCCGCACGACCGGGCGCTTTCCAATTACTGGTGGACCAACATCGCGGTGGAGGAGCGGCCCGGCACGCGCATCCTGGCGCCGGCGGACGCCTACATGGGCATCCGGCCGGGGGACCAGGCCCTGGCGTTCATGGATTATCCGCCGGCGCCCGAGGGGGACCTGAGCTACCCGGCCCGCTCGCCCAGGCCCAGCGAGCATTTCCTGCGCATCCGGCCCGAGTCGCGCAAGTGGATCGCCTGCGTGGATGGAGAGGGCCGCGGGTTAGTGCAGGCCAGCACCGACCGCCTGCGCGGCCGCAAGTGCTTTGCCTGGGGAAACAACGCCGGCGGCCGGCGCTGGCAGGAGTTCCTGAGTGTTCCGGGCAGCGCCTACCTTGAAATTCAAGCCGGCCTGGCGACCTCGCAGCTGCACTCCGTCACCCTGCCGCCCCGCGCCGCATGGGGCTGGACCGAGGCGTTCGGCCCGATGAGCATGGAGGCGGGCGAGGCGGGCGATCCGGATTATGCGAAGGCCTGGCAGGGGGGGGAGCGGGCGCTGGAGCGGGCTCTTCCGCGCGCGGCGGTGGAGGCCATGGAGGCGCGGCTGGCTCCGGTGACGGAGGCGGCGCCGGAGTCTTTGCTGCAGACAGGCTCGGGCTGGGCCGCCCTGGAGCGGCGGCGATTGAAGGCGGACGGGGAGGCGGACCGGATTCCGGCGGAACTGGTATTCCCGGAATCGTCGCTGGGCCCCGACCAGGCGCCCTGGGTGGAACTGCTGGACCGGGGTGCCTTGCCGGCGCGGGATCCGTCAGTCGAGCCGGGCGCCTACCTGGTGCAGCCGGAATGGCGCCGCCGGCTGGAAGCGGCGGCGGCGGCCGGGCGCGGTTCCACATGGGCGGCCTGGTATCACCTCGGGGTGATGCGGATGGAGCACCGCGAAGCGGATGCCGCCGTGGCCGCCTGGCTGGAGTCGATGCGCGCCGCGCCCTCGTGCTGGGCGGCGCGGTGCCTGGCGGTGGCGGCGCACCAGTGTGGGCGGAACGGGGAGTCGCTGGCCGGGCTGGCGCAGGCGTGGAAGCTCAATCCGGGGCCGGCGGCGTCGGCCGTGGCTATTGAATGGGTCCAGGCGCTGAACCGGGCGGGCCGGCCTGTGGAGGCGCTGGAGGCCTGCAGGAGCCTGCCCGGCGGGGTGCGGGCGCTCGACCGGTTGCGCATCGAGGAGGTGCGCGCCCTCATCCAGACGCATCAGTTTGAAGGAGTCGAGGCGTTCTTCCGCTCGGAGTTCGTTGTGCTGCGGGAAGGCGAAGGGTCGCTTTCCGAGCTGTGGTATGTGTACCAGGAGAAGCGGATCTCGATGGAGGAGCGGATCCCCATCGACCGGGCGTTGCAGAAGCGGGTTCGGCGTGATTTTCCGCCGCCTCACGCGGTGGAGTTTGTATGAAAGGGAACCGTATGTCATTCAAGATTGGCGTGATGATCGACTCATTCCGGAAGACGCCGGACGAGGGGCTCGTGCTGGCGAAAGCGGTGGGGGCGGAAGGCTTCCAGGTTTACGTGGTGGGCGGGGAGATGGCGCCGGAGGCCCTGGACGCCGGCGGGCGCAGGCGCTTTCGCGGCCGCTGCGCCGAGCTGGGGCTGGAAGTGGCGGCGCTCTGCGGCGATCTGGGCGGCCACGGGTTCGAGCGCGCGGATGAGAACCCGGCCAAGGTGGCGCGGTCGAAGAAGATCGTGGACCTGGCCGTGGACCTGGGCGCGACGATCGTGACCACCCACATCGGGGTGATTCCCGACGATTCCGCCTCGGCGGTCTACCGGGCGATGCAGGAAGCCTGCCGCGAGCTGGGGCGCCATGCGGCGTCCAGGGGAGTCTGGTTCGCCATCGAGACGGGGCCCGAGACCGCGGCGCTGCTTCGCGGATTCCTGGATAGCCTGGGCGTGAAGGGCATCGGCGTGAACCTGGATCCGGCCAACCTGGTGATGGTCACGGGGGATGATCCGGTCCGGGCGGTTCACACGCTGGCGCCGTATATTGTCCACACGCATGCCAAGGATGGCCGTCAGCTGCAGCCCTGCGACCGCACCGAGGTGTACGGATCCTTTGCCGATAACACCTATGAAAAGGTGCTGGCGCGCACGGGCCCGCTGTTCGAGGAGCTTCCGCTGGGCGAGGGAGCCGTCGACTGGCCCCGCTACCTGGCGGCGTTGCGCGAAATTGGATACAAGGGGTTCCTCACGATCGAGCGCGAGGTGGGCGCCAATCCCGAAGCGGATATCCGCAAAGCGGTGACGTTCCTGAAATCAATCAGGTAGAGGGGAAGGCGGCCAAGGGGGCGAAGGCGGATCAGGGCTTGGCGGCGGCGTCAGGCTTCTCGTCCGCCTTCGCGCTTTTTTCCTTGGCGGCGGCGACAAGCTCGGCCAGTTTGCCCTTCACCAGGTCGTAGGCCTTCTGAAGCTCTTTTTCCTTTTCAGCCTTGGCGTCGGCCGCCTTCTTGTCGGCGTCGGACGGCTTGCCCGTGGTCTTCTTGGGCTCGCTCTTGCGCTCTTCCGCGGCGCTCAGCTTTTCCAGCTTGGTGTCGGCTTTTTCGCGAACGGTGGCGCGCTCGAGGATTTCGATTTTCCGGGGGTTCAGGCGGCCCGGGAAGGACGATTTTTCCTCGGCCGTCTTCCATTCCTTCTTGGCCATTTCCTCGGCCTTGGCAAAGAGGCTGTTTTCGGCTTTGACGTCGGTTTCCAGGGACTTGTATTCCTCGGGGGACATGATCTTGTACTCGACCTTCTTGTCCATATCCGTGACTTTCACGACCCAGAAGGCGTCCAGGGCCAGGGCTTTGGACGGCAGGCCCAGCAAGGCGACGAGGGCGAGGGTGGCGGCGGCCAGCGAGCGGAATGCAAATCGAATAGTCATGGCTGATATTCCTTTCAAGCGCCCATGATACTGCGAACGGCACGGGGATCAAGGTGATTCTTCGCGGAAACGCGGGCATCGCCGGTGTTTGTAGAAGAGGTTGTTTCCGGGGCGGGAAGGGGCGTATAGTGTGCCGCGTTGACGGGAGGCGGGAACGGGAGGGGAGCGGCATGAATGGACAGGAACGGGTGCGGACGGCCCTGGCGCATCGCCGGGGAAAGGTTCCCGTGGACTTCGGTTCCACGGCGGTGACCGGCATGCATGTGTCGGTGGTGGCGCAATTGCGCGACCACTACGGGCTGGAGAGGCGTCCGGTCAAGGTGTGCGAGCCCTACCAGATGCTCGGGCAGATCGAGGACGACCTGGCCGACGCGCTGGGCATCGACACGGTGGGCATTGCGCCGCGCCACAACCTGTTCGGCTTTGCCAACGAGGGCTGGCATGGGTTCCGCGCGCCCTGGGGGCAGGAGCTGCTGGTTCCCGCGGGGTTCCGCACGCGTCCGGCGCCCGGCGGGGGGCTGCATATTTTCCCGGGCGGCGATGTGGCCGCGCCGCCCAGCGGCCACATGCCCGAGGGCGGGTTCTTCTTCGACACCCTGATCCGGCAGGAGGAGCTGGACGAGGACAACCTGAAGCCGGAAGACAACCTCGAGGAGTTCGGCCCCCTGGCCGAAGCCGACATCCAGCACTTCCGCCGCGAAGTGGAGCGCGTCAGGAGCGGCGGCCGCGCGGTGGTGGCGACCTTTGGCGGCACGGCCTTCGGCGATATCGCCCTGGTGCCGGCCCCGTTCCTGAAACATCCGCGCGGGGTGCGCGACATCGCCCGCTGGTACATGACGACGGCGCTGCATCCGGAGTTTGTCCATGCGGTTTTCGAGCGGCAGAGCGAGATCGCCCTCGGCAACCTGGCGCGGATCCACGAGGCGGTCGGAAACGCCGTGGATGTGGTCTTTATCTGCGGCACCGACTTCGGCACCCAGAGCGGCAGCTTCTGCTCGCCCGCCACCTTCGACGAGCTTTATGCCCCCTATTACCGCCGGGTCAACGCGTGGATCCACGCCCACACCACCTGGAAGACGTTCAAGCACTCCTGCGGCGCGGTGGAGAACTTCATGTCGCATTTCATCGACAGCGGATTCGACATCATCAATCCGGTGCAGTGCTCGGCGGCGGGGATGAGCCCCGGGGGGCTGAAGGAGCGGTACGGCGACAGGCTGACGTTCTGGGGCGGCGGCGTGGACACGCAGCACACGCTCCCGTTCGGCAGCCCGGCGCAGGTGCGCGAGGAAGTGCGAGGCCGGTGCGAGATCTTTTCCGCGCACGGGGGATTTGTCTTCGACGCCATCCACAACGTCCAGGCCCGCACGCCGGTGGCCAACATCGTGGCCATGGTTGAAGCGGTGAAGGAGTTCAATGCGGAACAGGGCTAGGCGTCTTCACTCTTGCGTTGTCGGGCCCGATTGGGCATCATCTCCGTCAAATTCATGAATCTACCCCCTTCACCGGACCCTGGCGGGAATCAGTCAAACCCCTTGCCGGAAGTTGTTCCCGCGCCCGCCGAGGGACAGTCGCGTGGCGCGGTCTATGCGCTCACCCTCGCTGCCCTGGGGGTCGTTTTCGGGGATATCGGCACCAGCCCGCTTTACGCCTTCCGCCTCTGCTTCAACGCGGCCAACCCCGTCACGGAGGCGGCCATCCTGGGCGTGCTTTCCCTGATCTTCTGGTCGCTGGCGGGCCTGATCTCCCTCAAGTACCTGACGCTCGTCCTGAGGGCTGATAACCGGGGGGAAGGCGGCATCCTGGCGCTCATGGCCCTGGTGCGCACCGACACCCCGGGAAAGGGGATCAAGCGGGGATTCGTGATCATGTCGCTGGGCCTGTTCGGGGCGGCCCTTCTTTATGGCGACGGCCTGATCACCCCGGCCATCTCGGTGCTCAGCGCGGTCGAGGGCCTCAAGGTGGCCTCGCCCCGCTTCGCCTCCTATGTGATTCCCATTTCGGTCGCGCTGCTGATGATCCTCTTCTGGTTCCAGCGGCACGGCACGCAGAAGGTGGGGTCCGTCTTTGGCCCCGTGATGATGGTCTGGTTCATCGTCCTCGCGGTGCTGGGGCTGCCTCACATCATCCAGACGCCACATGTGTTAAGCGCGATCAACCCGATGTACGCCGTTCACTTTTTCGCGGATCACAAGTTCCATGCCTTTGTGACCATGGGGACGATCTTCCTCTGCCTGACGGGCGCCGAGGACCTGTACCTGGACATGGGGCACTTCGGGCGCCGCCCCATGCGGGTCGGCTGGTTTGGCCTCGTGCTCCCCTGCCTGCTCATCAATTACTTCGGGCAGGGGGCGTTCCTGCTGGCCCAGCCGCAGCCGGACACCACCAACCTGCTCTATCACCTGGCGCCCTCCTGGGCGCTCTATCCGCTGGTCGGCCTGGCCACCCTGGCGACGATCATCGCCTCGCAGGCGGTGATCTCCGGCGCCTACTCCCTCACCCGGCAGGCCATGCAGCTGGGATTCTGCCCGCGGCTGACCATCGTGCACACGTCGGAAAGCACGATCGGGCAGGTCTATCTCCCCGCGGTCAACGCCATGCTCCTGGTGGGCACGCTGACGCTCGTGATCGGCTTCCGGACCTCGGACAGCCTGGCGGGGGCCTACGGGCTGGCGGTCTCCATGACGATGCTGCTGACCTCCGCCATGATGACGATCTTCATGCTCCGCCACTGGAAGTGGCACCCCCTGCTGGCCGCCCTGGTCATGATCCCGGTCTTCGTGTTCGACGTCACGTTCTTCGCCTCCAACGCGCTCAAGCTCCAGGCCGGCGGCTGGGTGGGGCTTTCCGTGGCGGTGGCGATGTACATCATGATGATCACCTGGCACAAGGGCCGGCAGCTGCTCGGGCGCCGGCTCACGGACGAGAGCTTCCCCCTGGCCGACTTCATTGCGGACATCACCCGGAGCAAGCCCATCCGGGTCCCCGGGACAGCCGTGTTCCTGACGGGGGCCGGCAACATCGCCCCGCGCTCCCTGCTGCACAACTTCAAGCACAACCGGGTCATTCACATGAACGTGGTCCTGTTAACCCTGAAAAACGAGGAGCGGCCCCGCATTCCCGAGGGGGAGCGCGTCAAGATAAACAGGCTTGAGGAGAACTTCACGCAGATCACGGCCCGGTACGGCTTCAGCGAGAATCCCGATTTGTCGGCCCTGCTGAAAAGCCTGAAGATAGAAGGCCTGGACCTGACGCCC